>CANRGB010000222.1 GCA_947630005.1 uncultured Lachnospiraceae bacterium | reverse complement strand
GTCGTCTCCTGTGCATAGCCGGTCTGGCAAGTAAACTTGCCTCCCGTCTCTGCACGGAGACTGGACTTATACAGTAACATTGCGTATAAAATACAGCTGCGAATCCTGACTGCTGCCGTATGACTGCCGGATATCCCGTTACTGTTCACTTTGCAATCCGTGAACACGGCGTGCTCTGCAGGAGAATGCGCATGAACCGTAACGATATCTATACTCTATTATACTCCCGGATTTCCTTTTTGTTCTTTTTATTTCTTCTTTTTATTTCTTCTTTTTATTTCTTCTTTTTATTTCTTCTCTCTGTTTATCTCTTCGTCTGTTTTCTCTTTTTTATTCCAGATACATCACCGGATCCACCGGCACCTGATCCTTTGTCATCTGGAAATACAGATTGCTGCCTTCTTTTGTGTAAAATCTGGTCGGCTCGCTGACATATCCGATCACGCTGCCGGCCTCGACGATGTCTCCCTGCGCCGCCGCCGCTTCCTTTAACTGTCCGTAAACCAGCCGGTATCCGTTTCCGATATTGACCGTCATCTTCAGGCCGTTTACCTCATCCACGCCGACGGACTCGACAATGCCGCGCGCGGCGGATACAACCTGATTCCCGGCGCTGCTTCCGATGATCAGAGCCGGATTATACTTATACTGGTCAAGCGTCGGAAAATATACGCTTCCGTCCATGCTGTAATCAATCAGGATCGTGCCTGCCGCCGGCCACAGCAGCGTATCCGTCTCATCGAACATGATGTTCGCCGCGAGAAGCTCCTCCTCCGAGATCACATGCGCGGACGCCGCCTCAGCCGCGGCTTTGTCCGTACCGTCTCCGGCCTGTCCATTTTCTGTCCGGTCTTCTGCCGCCGCGTCTTCCGCGGTCTCTTCCCCGCCGCTCATCCCGTCATCCTGAGCGGATTCTCCCATGTCTTCCACGGCATTTCCCGAAGATACATCCATTGTATTTTCTGTCTCCCCATCTGATTCTCCGTCTGCCGCGCCGTCCGCGTCTGCCAGAAGCATGTCTCCGATCCCTCCTGCCGGCTCAGATAAATCCTCCTGATATTCCTCATCCAGGTACGCCTGTTCCATCGTCGTCTCCGGTTCATCCTGCTCACTGATACGCGTACTGTCCATCGCGACGATCGTGCCGACTACCAGCACTCCTGTCAGGCACAGTCCGAATGTCCACGCGCTGTTTCTCTTAGTCAACAAATCCCTGAAAAACCTTTTGTTCATATCATCACCTCATACTTTGATTCCTCCTGCTGCTGTGCCGGCTTTATACTTTCACCGTACCGCACGCCAGACTGCCGTTCGCTTTCCTTCAGCCTGTGACCGGCATCAGATGTACCAATATTCCAAAGTATCTCTTCACCTGCACACCAGAGCGGTTTAATGATATGATTTCCAGAAAAGTTTTTGTTATACCAGAAAACTGCGCAAAAAAACTGCCGCTCCCTGATCGCCGGAACGGCAGTTCTTTATCAAATACTTTTCCGCTTCAAAAATCTCTTATACCTCAAAGCTTGCCGGATCTACCTTGATCTCTACCTTGTCGAGATGCCAGATCTCATCCACATACTGCTGGATCGTTCTGTCCGAGGTGAATTTTCCGCTGCACGCCATGTTCAGGATCGCCATCTTCGCCCAGCGCGCCTCGTCGCGGTATGCTTCCTCGACACGGCTCTGTGCCGCCGCGTAGGATTTGAAATCAGCCAGAATGAAATACGTATCCGGTCTGTCGCTGCTGTTCGTGTTCAGCAGAGAATCATAGATCTCGCGGAACATATTCATGTCGCCGTGTGAATACTCGCCGTTGATCAGCTGCATCAGCACGCGGCGGATATCCTGGTCGTTGTTGAAATAATCTGTCGGATAGTATCCGCCGTGATTCTCGAAACGGATTACCTCATCCGCGGAAAGGCCGAAGATAAACGCATTGTCCTCGCCGACTTCCTCCACGATCTCAACGTTCGCGCCGTCCATCGTTCCGAGTGTCGGAGCGCCGTTCAGCATGAACTTCATGTTTCCTGTTCCGGAAGCCTCCTTGCTCGCGGTCGAGATCTGCTCGGACACGTCCGCGGCCGCAAAGATAATCTCCGCGTTGGATACACGATAATCCTCGATAAATACGACCTTCAGCTTGCCGTTGATGGAGCGGTCGTTGTTGATTACTTCGGCAACGCTGTTGATCAGCTTGATTGTCAGCTTCGCGCGGCGGTAGCCTGCTGCTGCCTTCGCACCGAAGATAAAGGTTCTCGGATAGAACGGCATCTCCGGATGATCCTTGATCTGATTGTAAAGATACATAACATGAAGGATATTCAGCAGCTGACGCTTGTACTCATGCAGACGCTTGACCTGTACATCGAAGATCGAACGCGGGTCGACGTCGATGCCGTTATGCTCTTTGATATATTTCGCGAGACGCAGTTTGTTCTGATACTTGATATTCATAAACTCCTGCTGCGCCTTCTTGTCGTCCGCGTAGATCTTCATCTTCGCGATCTGCGGAAGATCGGTGATCCACTCGTTTCCGATATGGTCTGTCACCCAGTCCGCCAGGAGCGGATTGCCGTGAAGCAGGAAACGTCTCTGTGTGATGCCGTTCGTCTTATTGTTGAACTTCCACGGCATCATCTCGTAAAAGTCTTTCAGTTCCTGGTTCTTCAGGATTTCCGTGTGCAGGCGCGCAACGCCGTTGACGGAATAGCCCGCCGCGATCGCGAGATGCGCCATCTTCACCTGGCCGTCGTAGATGATCGCCATACTGCGGATCTTGTCCTGGTTGCCCGGATATTTCATCTGAATCTCATGTATGAATCTGCGATTGATCTCCTCAATGATCTGATAGATACGCGGAAGCAGTTTCGAGAACAGCTCGATCGGCCATTTCTCAAGAGCCTCCGACATGATCGTATGGTTCGTGTACGCGCAGGTCTTCGTGGTCACTTCCCACGCCTCGTTCCATTCAAGGCCTTCCTCGTCCAAAAGAATACGCATCAGCTCGGCGACCGCGACGGTCGGATGCGTATCATTCAGCTGGAATGTCACTTTCTCATGGAACTTACGGATGTCGCTGTGTTTCTTTTTGTATTTTGCAATAGCGGCCTGAACGCTCGCGGAGATAAAGAAATACTGCTGTTTCAGGCGGAGTTCCTTTCCTGAATAATGATTGTCGTTCGGATAAAGAACATCAACGATATTCTTCGCAAGATTGTCCTGTTCCGTCGCCTTGTGGTAATCTCCCTTGTCAAAGGAATCCAGCTGGAAGTCATTGATCGCCTCCGCGTCCCACACACGCAGTGTATTTACGACATTATTGTTATAGCCAAGGATCGGCATATCGAACGGAATCGCGCGCACGCTCTGGTATCCTTCCTGGATAAAGTGCGTTCTTCCCGTCTTCTGGTCATACTCTGTGCGGATATATCCGCCGAATTTTACGATCTTCGCGTATTCCGGACGGCGCAGCTCAAACGGATTTCCGTCCTTCAGCCAGTTGTCCGGCGTCTCAATCTGATAGCCGTTCTCAATTTTCTGTTTGAACATGCCATAACGGTAACGGATGCCGCAGCCGTACGCGGAATAGCCCAGCGTAGCCAGAGAATCCAGGAAACAGGCCGCCAGACGGCCAAGTCCGCCGTTTCCGAGCGCCGGATCCGGCTCCTGGTCTTCGATCACATTGAGATCAAAGCCAAGTTCGTCAAGCGCCTCTTTTACTTCCTTATAAGCGGTCAGGTTGATCAGGTTGTTTCCGAGTGCGCGGCCCATCAGAAATTCCATCGACATATAATAGACGGTCTTCGGATCATCAATCTCATACTGCTGCTGCGTCGCCATCCAGTTGTCAATAATGACGTCTTTCACCGCGTAAGCGACAGCCTGAAATATCTGCTGCTGATTCGCTTCCTTATAAGTCCTTCTGAAAAGCGTTCTGACATTGTCTTTTACGCGCTCCTTAAACGTTTCCTTATCAAATAATTTGTTCATAAAGCCTCCTCGTAAAAATTTTTACGTTTATAGTAACCTGCAGCCCGCACGCATTACCAGATTTCTGCGGCGGACTGCAGTATTGCACACTACACTACAGCTTCTCAACGCCGAGCGTAACCTTCTCACCGTTGATATTCCATTCCTTTACAAAACCGCACGTTTCCTCATACTGCACCTTCTGCGCGAGCACTTCATCCATGATCTGCGCCTCGTACTTGTGCAGGATGCCGCTGATCTTGTCATTGCCTTTCACGGACACATTGACCTTGTCCATGACCTCAAAACCAGATTCTTTTCTCATGTTCTGGATCTTGCTGATGATCTCGCGGATATAGCCTTCCTCAATCAGCTCCTCCGTCAGGTTTGTGTCCAGAACGACAGAGATATCACCGTTGTTTTCTGTGACAAAGCCCTCCGTCTGGGCCGTCTCAATCAGCAGATCCTCCTCTGCGAGAACTACCTCCGAACCGTTGATATCCAGCCGGATCGCTCCTGTTTCCTTGAGCTCCTTCATCGCCGCAGCGCCGTCGAGTGCCGGGAGCGCCTGGCGGATGCCGCCGAGCAGCTTGCCGTACTTCGGCCCGACCGTGCGCAGCTGCGGTTTAAATGTATAGGAGATAAATCCGCTCACGTCGTCCGTAAATGTGATCTTCTTCACGTTGAGCTCATCCTTGATGATATCCGCAAAGTATTCCGGAAGCTCCATCGGAGCCTTGACAAACATGTTGGCAAGCGGCTGGCGGTTCTTGATATTTGCTGTGTTTCTGCAGGCACGTCCCATCACGACGATCTTCAGAACCTCATCCATCTTCTGCTCAAGATCCTTATCAATATGTTCTTCCTCCACCGTCGGGAAATCGCACAGATGAACGCTCTCCGGAGCGGACGGATCTACGTTGCAGACGATATTGCGGTAGATATCCTCCGTCATGAACGGAATCATCGGAGCAGCCGCCTTGCAGGTATTGACCAGAGCCGTATAGAGCGTCATGTAGGCGTTGATCTTGTCCTGCTCCATTCCTTTTGCCCAGAAACGCTCGCGGGATCTTCTGACGTACCAGTTGCTCATGTCGTCGACGAAATCCTGAAGCGCTCTCGCCGCCTCCGGGATCCTGTAGTTTCCAAGATTGTCGTCGACGCTCTTCACCATCGAATTCATCTTCGAGAGCAGCCACTTATCCATGACCGAAAGCTTCTCATAGTCGAGCGTATAGTTCATCGGATTGAAATTATCAATGTTCGCATAGAGGACAAAGAACGCATAGGTATTCCAGAGCGTGCCCATGAATTTTCTCTGTCCCTCGGTCACGGCTTTGCCGTGGAAGCGGTTCGGCAGCCACGGAGCGCTGTTGATATAGAAATACCAGCGGATCGCATCTGCGCCGTACGTCTCGAGCGCCTCGAACGGATCAACGGCGTTGCCCTTGGACTTGCTCATCTTCTGGCCGTTCTCATCCTGCACATGGCCGAGCACAATGACGTTCTCATACGGCGCCTTGTTAAAGATCAGCGTCGAGATCGCCAGCAGCGAATAGAACCAGCCTCTCGTCTGGTCCACGGCCTCGGAGATAAACTGCGCCGGGAAATGGCTCTCAAAATATTCTTTATTTTCAAACGGATAGTGATACTGCGCAAAAGGCATCGCGCCGGAATCATACCAGCAGTCGATTACCTCCGGCACGCGGTGCATCTGCTTTCCGCACTTCGGACAGCGGATCGTCACCTCGTCGATATACGGGCGGTGAAGCTCGATATCCTCCGGACAGTTGTCCGACATCTCGCGCAGCTCGGCCTTGCTTCCGATCGAATGCATATGGCCGCACTCGCACTCCCAGATGTTCAGCGGCGTGCCCCAGTAGCGGTTGCGGCTGATGCCCCAGTCCTGCACATTCTCCAGCCAGTCGCCGAAACGGCCCTTCCCGATGCTCTCCGGGATCCAGTTGATTGTATTGTTGTTGCGGATCAGGTCGTCTCTGACCTCGGTCATCCGGATAAACCAGGACTCGCGCGCATAATAGATCAGTGGCGTATCGCATCTCCAGCAGAACGGGTAGCTGTGCTCGAACTTCGGAGCCGAGAAAAGCTGTCCTCTCTCGTCGAGCTCTTTCAGGATCAGCGGATCCGCCTTCTTCACAAATACGCCGGCCCACGGCGTCTCCTCGGTCATCTCGCCCTTCGGATTTACCATGGAGACAAACGGCATGTCGTATTTCGCACAGACTCTGTTGTCATCCTCACCGAACGCCGGAGCGATATGAACGACGCCGGTACCGTCTGTCAGCGTCACATAATCGTCGCACATGACATAAAACGCTTTTTTATTGACTTTGATAAACGAAAACAGAGGTTCGTATTCTTTGTATTCCAGATCTTTGCCCCTGCAGGTCGAGAGCACTTCGTACGCTCCCTCGCCGAGCACTGTATCGCACAGCGCTTCTGCCATATAATATACTTCGCCGTTCTCTTTCATGCGTACTTTCGCGTAAGTTTCCTTCGCGTTTACGCAGAGACCGAGATTTGACGGCAGAGTCCACGGGGTCGTCGTCCATGCGAGAATGAACGCGTCCTCGCCCTTCGCCTTGAATTTCACGATCGCGGAGCGCTCTTTCACATCCTTATAGCCCTGCGCGACCTCGTGGCTCGACAGCGGGGTTCCGCAGCGCGGACAGTAAGGCACAATCTTATATCCCTTGTAGAGGAGCTTTTTCTCCCAGATCTTCTTTAAGGACCACCATTCAGACTCAATAAAATCATCATGATATGTGACATATGGATTGTCCATGTCCGCCCAGAAGCCGACGGTATTGGAGAAATCCTCCCACATTCCTTTATATTTCCATACGCTTTCCTTGCAGTGCTTGATGAACGGCTCCACGCCGTATTCCTCGATCTGCTCTTTTCCGTCGAGGCCGAGCATCCGCTCGACTTCCAGTTCAACCGGCAGGCCGTGCGTATCCCATCCCGCTTTTCTCGGAACCATCTTTCCTTTCATCGTCTGATATCGCGGAATCATATCCTTAATTACACGGGTCAGTACGTGGCCGATATGCGGCTTCCCGTTTGCGGTAGGCGGTCCGTCGTAGAATGTATAAGTCGGACATCCTTCCCTGTTTTTCATACTTTTTTCAAAAATCCTGTTTTCTCTCCAGAACTGCTCTGTCTGCTTTTCACGCTCAACAAAGTTCAGATTTGTTGATACTTTATCGTACATGACTGCCTCCTTTACCTCTCTGCGCTCTGCTTATTTCATAAGCAGCTTCTATACCAGACGGTAAAAAAGCCCACCACTACCGTCTGCACATGGATTTTTCTATTATACTCTGATCTCCGATAAATTGTCAATTTATGAATCGTTGGAATTTCATTGAACTTCATTGATTTTTTCTGTGAAATATACTCCCGTTTTCGACACTTGAAAGATTGGAAAGGGCCGAAATTCCTTGATTTTACAGGGAATTCCGGCCTTTACAGCTGGACAGAAATGTTGTATGTGAGGGCTACTTTAAAAATTTTTTTATCATGGCATTCAGTTCTTTTGGTCTGTAATGGAGCCGGTCCAGCGGCAGCATTGTCAGCCGCGTCAGCGCGTCAAGTGCCCTGCTTCCATTATAAAGCGCCATATATTCCACGTCATGAATGTTGGCGACGTTCATGTTTTTCAGCGTGGTGGTCAGATCATCTACTGTCACATGGGTTCCCTGGTCATCAAGTTTCGCTTCCAGCAGCCGGTATACCAGCAGCGCCGTGTAGCAGATCAGGAAATGCGCCAGGATACGTTCCGGGAGCCGGTGGTTCACCGGACGGCCGTTAAAGCTCGTCTTCATGACCCGGAAGCAGTCTTCGATCCGGTATCTTTTCCCGGATACCTCCAGGATCTCCTTCACCGGATCGTCCAGATTGGTCGCCACCGCGTAATAACCGTCATATTTTTCTTCTTCCGCGATCTTATCTTTATCCAGCATATATTCCACAGATGCTTTCTCCCCGGATTTCGTCTTTGCGGTTCTTTTCAGGAAACGCTTCACATCGTTCGGCCCTTTTTTGATCTCTTCCGGGTCTTTCAGGGACAGGAGCCTTTCTGCCCGTTCCACCTGCCGGGCCCGCAC
>CANRGB010000221.1 GCA_947630005.1 uncultured Lachnospiraceae bacterium | reverse complement strand
ATCTGCTGCGCGTCCGCCGTCACACGGATGTCCGACGCCGTCTCCATGTTCGCGATCCGGTGCCCCCTCACCAGCAGACGGTGCGAGTTTACGCCATACGGCGTACACGTCACCAGCGTGCATAAATCCTCTCCGGCCACAAACTCCAGGTCCGACATCTCATTCGGCAGCACAATCAGGATCTGGTCCACCTCATATGTCAGTGTCTCATCCAGCACCCGCAGCATGAAGGTGTCACCTACCTCCATCTGGTCCAGGTCCGTGAACAGCTTCGCCGACGGCAGCCCCCGGTGCCCTGACAGCACACAGTGCGAGCCTTTCCCGCCCACCGGCAGCGACGACCCCGGGATATGCCCCACCGCCACCTGAAGGATCGCCTCATCCGTCCCGTGGTAGATCGGCAGCGACACCTTGATCTTCGGAATCTCCACATACCCCATGATCCCCGTCCCGCTGATGTTTAAAGCCCGGTTGTAGCCTTCCTCCTGCTTCTTTGTCATGAACCAGTGGTTTGCCCGATCCGGCAGCCTCCGGTTGTACCGGACCGCCTGGTTCCACATCTTCTCGTACGTGTCGTCGTCGATCTGCGCCACGCTCTCCGCGTAGGAGGCGATCGCCCTGGACTGGTGGAACGAGTTCCAGTAGTCGCTGACTGTGGGGTACAACAGCAGGGAGAGTCCTGCGAGCAGTATGACCAGAAGAAGGACAGTTGTTAAGTTTTTCTTGATCCATTTCATAAGCCTCTCCCTGCCGTCGTACAGGGACGGCAGGGGCGCTGCGCGCCCCCGCCGCCGGCCGCGGGTTCAAAGCCCCGGCCGGCTTCCGCCCCGTATACAACATGCTTTCTTTAAAAAGTCCGTCTCCATGCTAAAATGCGCAGGCACGGAGCAGTCAGTCCGCGGACTTTTGTGTTATAAGTTACTATTTTGCGATCCGCAAGGCCTTCGCCACAGAACGCTCACACCGCCAAGACGGCTTACTCAGATTTCATTCTCCTCTTCGTCACAAGAAGGATCACAGCGCCAAGTACAAGCACGGAGCCGACTACGTAGAAGATCGTGGTACCGATGCCACCAGTTTCAGGAAGAGTAACTCCACGCTTATTTTCAATCCCTACTCCTGCTAATGCTGTTTTCGCCTCTAATTTGACATCAAATCCTTCTACCTCTGCTCCTTCATCGTCTACTACAGTAAGGTCAGTAAGTGCTGGTTCTTCTCCAGTTGCATCATACACGCCTTTTACTGTAAATATGATATCATCGGCCTTATTATAACCGTCAGGAACTGTTGTTTCTACCAGTTTATACTTGCCTGAGTCAATACGATCCCAAACAAACTTAGCACTCTCTGCGTTGAATATCTCGTCGCCTACTTTTACCCATGCTCCCGTTCCATCAGGTCCTGCTGTAGCATTTTCATCTTTTGTACCGTCCTCTGCTTTATCTTTAGGTTCTCCATTTGCCTCTAATTTATATAAGGTAAATCCGGCACCATTCAACGCCGTTTTTTCTTCATCTTTCATCTCATACTTATCTACATCCAATTCATAAGTAAAGACAATTACCGTATCAGGAGGTGTTGTACCTTTATCTCCCTCTCCACCTGCGTCTGGCTTATTTGTATACTCCAAAGTAACAGTATTCGGGTTGCCGTCCTTACCCATCACTGCTTCGTTATTCAATATTGCAGTATACTCAACCACAATCACACTGTCCTCAGTGATTGATTCTGTAAACTCGGACTTTTTCAGATCATTACATGTTACTGTCAGAGTACTTCCCCATTTTCCATCTTCGGAAGCTGAAGGATCAATATTTTCCAGCTTAGAAGTGAAAGCCCCAGTTATATCTGTTACATTAGAATCTTCTTTACCTACCTTTGTTTTCAAATCTTTGAAATCATCCTCTGTATACTCACCATTCTTCTTACCATTAACAAGATAAACTTTTAAATTATCCGTACTTCCTGTCAGTCCTGACGATAATTTATCATGGAATGCATAATAGTAATTATCAAAAGATGCATATCCTGTCGGCAATGTACCTCTCAGCTGGTACTCAATTGTATCGGTTTTGTCATAGTCTGCTGCGTCCTGCCAATCTGTTACATTTCCAGTTGTGTCATTTGTTTCCTTAACCTTCTTTGTTACTGACGGCACATCTACTTTCTGTTTCACTGTAAATGGTCCCTTATCTGTTAACTGAAGCAGCGCAAGGTTTACAATAGAATCTTTCCCCGTTACTCCTTCTGTTTCATCAACTACCAGATAATAACCACTCTCAATAGTTGTACCTGTATCTACTCCTACTGATTTATTAATATTAGCATATGCAACTTTTGCCAATGCACGAGCTTCCTCGCTGTCCTCGCCCCATCCTGCATCCGCAATAGCTTTTGCTACATCAGCAGCACTACTACTCTCACTTATTTCTTCAAAGGCTGATTTTATTGTTGTATCATCCTTTAAAGCCTTAATAAATTTCACAGGATCTGTAATAGCGCTACCCCAAACAACATTACCTATTGTTGCGTCAGGTGTCTCATCAGTACTCTCAGGAGTCGCAGAAGTTGAACCAGCAAAAATCTGATACGCCTTAAAGGTATGGCCCTTTATCTCATCCCCCTCCACTTCCGTTGCCATCACCGGCATTGCCATCGCGAATACCATGACCGCCGCCAGTATTAAGCTGGCGATTCTTTTGAATTTTTTCTTCATAATATTCTTTTCCTTTCTTTTTTGTGCCCGCGGCCTGCCCTGGGCGGCTTCCGCTTCTCCCTCCTGTACGCCGGCCGGTCTCTCTCCCAGTCCCTTCTTCCGGCGTCTGTTACGTTCCAGACCGTCTCTCCAAGGCTCCGTCCCCGCTCCCTCTGTATGGCCGCCCCGCTTCCTGAATGGAGGTTCCTCGCTGCCTCCCCTGTACAAGGCCTTCCGCTCCGGGCGGACGTCCGTCCTCTTCCTTACGGTTCGAATCTGTGCGTGTTTTGGGCTCGGACTTTTACTTTTTCTCCGCTTCCTTTACACGCGGGTTTACCGGTTCCTCTTTGCTTCCACGGCCTTCCGGGCTCCTGCCATCTTTCCAGCTATCCGCCCCTTCCAGCCGCCTGTCTGCCTGTTTCCCGTCCTTCCAGGGGGCAGTTCCTCTGCCTTCCCCCCATCGGGCGGGCCTTTTTTCTATACCTCAGGCAGGCGGGAACTTCCTCCCGTCCCCGGCCCGCTGCTGTATACCTCATCTCTCTGCCCGTTTCCGGGCTCCCCCTTATGCTCATCACAACTTCATCATCCTTCCCTCATCGGTACCCGTTCTTTCGTTCTTTCGTTCTTTCGTTCTTTCGTTCTTTCGTTCTTTCGTTCTTTCGTTCTTTCGTTCTTTCTCTTTTTATCTTTCTCTCTCTATGTTCACTCTGCTTAGAAGGTCTTCGTCGAGAACTCCACCTTCTCGCCCTCGTTTGTCACATCCAGCGTCTCCGGCTCTTTCCCCTCTTCCATGTGGATGACCTTGTTTGCTCCTGCCGCAAATCCCGGGTCGTCCAGGAACTCGATGCTGATCTTCACTTCCGCCTGCGGCTTGATCTCCTGCTCATCTACGTAGAACCCGATGTTGTAGATCCGCATGTACAGTTCCTTCTCGGTTTCGTTCTCCGGCTCTTCTCCATCCAGCTCAGCATCCTCATCGGATACCGCGGAGATTCCGTCCTCCCAGAAGGTTTCTGTTTCGGCTTCTGTCTGCTCTTCCTCCATCAGCTGCCTTACGGCCTCAAAGCTCCGCTCGTACCGCTCGTCGTCCTGCGGCACTTCCGTTGCCACCAGGACCGCGTTCTCCGGGATCACCGCCTCCGCCGTGTACTCCGCCGTGACCTTCACCTTCCCGTCGTTGTACACCTTGTTGTGCACCTTCTGTGCCGGCTTCTGCGGCAGCCTTCCGTAACCGGTGACGGCTGCGTCGCCTTTGGTATAGGTAACGCTCTTTACTTCATCTTCGATGTCTCCGGCGATTACCTGGAGCTCTCCGGCTTCTGTGACTTCCGCAAGGATGCCCGCATGGTCTGCCGTTCCGTCTTCATCCGTATCCAGGAATACCAGGTCGCCCTTTGTGGCCTCGTATTCTGACGGCTCCTCGTACAGGTCATACATCTGCAGCATCTCCGCCAGGGACCCGCAGCTTCCCGACCGCGGCACTGAGCTGTGCGGCACTTCCGCGTAGTTCAGGCAGAACGAGACAAACATCGCGTCCCAGTCCCCGTACGGCTCTCCGTACCACTGGCCGTACCGGGTGATGCCCTTCATCTCCCCGTTTTCGCCGAGTGTGTAGTTCTCCATGTCTTCCTTTACGCCGAGCTGTGTTTCCGCTACCGCCGCCAGGTCGTTCCCCCAGACGCCGGTCAGCTCCACGCCCGCGACGCTTGCTTCCCAGTCCTCGCTGGTCTCAAGGCCCGCCTTGGGGTCGCCTCCCGTGGTCTCCTCTTCCAGGTCGGTCTCATCCTCGAAGAGCCAGTCGTACCAGTCGGTCTCACTCTCCTCCTCATCTTCTCCGAGGAAGTCTTCCCAGGTCCAGCCCCAGTCTTCATCGGTTTCGCCTTCCGTGTCACCATTTGATGATAGTTCAGTTTCAGTCCCGGTTTCCGTATCTCCGTCCGTTAATAATTCCGTATCAGTTTCTGTACCTGTCTCTGAGGACAGTTCCGTTTCGGTTCCTTCTTCCGTCAGGCCCTCGGTATCCATCTCTGTGACTGTCTCGGTATCCGCCTCCTGCCCTTCTGTCAGACTTTCGGTATCGGCTTCTCCGGCTTCCGGAACGGTCTCGTTCCCGAGTCCGTCTGTCTCGCTTTCCTTCTCATCCTCGCCAAGGAAGTCTTCCCAGGTCCAGCCCCAGTCCTCATCGGTTTCATTCTCCATGTCACCGTTTGATGACAGTTCTGTGTTGGTTTCTGCTTCTGTGTCTTCGCCTGCCGACAGTTCTGTGTCAGTCTCCGTTGACAGCTCAGTTTCCGTTTCACCGTCTGCAAGCAGTTCTGTACTGGTCTCGCTCTCCGACGACAGGTCCGTACCGGTTTCGGTCTCCGCCGCTGCTCCCGTATCCGTTCCTGCCGCCATGCCGGTCTGCTCTTCTGTCAGGCTTTCCGCACTGGTCTCTGTGCCGCCACCTGTCGCCACTTCGGTTCCGCTCACGGTCTGCTCCGGCTGGTTCTCTGCCGCTGTCTCTGACGGCTGCGTCTCTGCCATCGTCTCGGGCGTTCCCGCTGTCTCCGGAGTGTTCTGTACCGCTTCCGTCATCCCCGCCTGATTCTCTGTTCCTGTTCCCTGCGTCTCTCCCGGCTGGCTCTCCGCTGGCGCTTCCGTCTGCTGCGGCTCCTCCGGCAGTTTCGCGTATCCAGCGACCATCTTCACGTTCGCCGCGTCCTCCATGTTGTAGAAGAACGACTCGATCTGCCCCTCCGCGTTGTCCGTCAG
>CANRGB010000220.1 GCA_947630005.1 uncultured Lachnospiraceae bacterium | reverse complement strand
CAAGCGCTCGCCTGTCATCCAGGGCATCAGAATCATCTGAGGCTCATTATTTAAAGCCCTTTCATTTGCCATTCTCAACCTTGTTTCTGCTGTATACTGTTCATCCAGTTTTGATATCTGATCCAGAATCTCGTCAGACTTGACCAGAGATTCCTTTGTTCCTTCAGCGATCAGTGTTTGTGCCTGATTCTCCATCTTCTGGCGTTTGCTTAAATATTCGTCATATGTCATCGTTTCACACCTCCTGCATGTTTTCCTGTATCCCGATACTGATAGTCCAGCAGACTCACTCTTTCAAGAATCTCGTCAGCCTTCCGGACACATATCGGAGCATCCTGCTCCATAAGCTTCCGAACCTGATTCAATAACTTCTTACGTTCACAGAGATATTCATCATAAGTCATCATAATCAGACCTCCGACATAATCAAAAGAAGATCATACTGCAGCTCTATCAGCGCTCTCGCTCTCTCAAGAGTGTCAACGCCTGCTCTGGCAGCTTTCTCCGGATCACTGTATATTTTTCCCCAGTCGATCTGATAAAGTGCCTCCCTCAGTTCCCCGATCTTACCCACACAATCACATAACTTTTCCAGTTCTTTCATTTTCCTTCATCCTCCTTCAAACAAAATAAGGTGCCGGAAATAAAGAATTAACTTCATTTCCAACACCTTTACAAACAGGTTTCCGCCAAAACCGGCAGTGTACTTTGCTCAATATTTAATTCCGAACCATCGCGCGCTATCTGTTCTACAACAGAATATCATATCTGCGTTGGTTTGGCAATAGGCTCTTTTAAAGTTATATACGCCTTTTTAAAAACTCCACTCTGTCTTTTCGGGATTTTCATGGCTTGTATTTTTGGCTGCAGGAGTCTCACTGCCTCCTGAAGTTCCTGTTCTGTTTCATAGGATAATGTAAGTTTCACGCTCATTTATTCACCTCTTTCCTGGCTCCTGATGCCAGTAGGCCGCTCTGAAACAATAATTCCAAAGTGCTCTCTGATATGGGAGCGCTGTCCTTCAAAAGCTTCCTCCGGCAGTTTAGCGCCTACCGGTAATATTGTCCCTGTCTCGCCGGGGCCCGCGGTCTAGGAATGATTATACTTTAACGCTCCGGTTGGTACGATGATCTATGCAAGCCGTTTGTTCCATAATGAAATTACTGTTTCTTCACATTCTTCGATTGAAACATATCTAGACGGGGTTCCGGGCGTCGAAATTGTTTGCCCTACCATTGCAAAACGTGATTTTGCGCCGCATTTCGTACATATCACTTGTGCACATTCATGCAGCCATACTTCAATATGCTTCATTTCCGCTTTGCCACCGCAAAACGGACACTCTTTGATTTTCGTGTAAATCCCTCTTTTCTTTCGCCCAAAGATCAGCTATAATAAAGCTGTAACCGGGTTTTCGTGGTGGTTGATCTGGTTACTTTGCCCCGGTCACTGTACCGGGGTTTTTCTTTTCGCAGCGCGCGCCCAGGACGAAACCATATTCAAAAGCTGTGACTATGGTTTTAAAGGCTGCGTTTGCGTCGCCTGCGGCCTGCCTGGTAAGCTCTAAACATTCGTCAAAACTCAAATTGTAGGCCCTGGGGATTCTCCCTTTTACCTCCGAGACTGTTTTCATCATGTCCCTTTTCATTGTTGTTTCACCTCCTCTCACATAACCCTGTTGCCATCTCTGTCGATCCCGTACGGATCCGTAACAAACAGCTCCTGGCCGTCGAACAGCGCCTGAATCTCCACGCCGCGCCCATTACGGAATACGAAGTAAAGTCCATCCTCCGGAACATCCTCCACGGCCACCAGCGTGAAACCAATCAGCGGGTAAAAATCCTCTGCCTCGCACTTGGCAGTCAGGGTAGCTGCCGCCTGCCCTGTTGCATTCTTCAGTTCTTCCATGTTCTTATCCTCCTTGTGTGATATTTATATGATTGCCGCGCCGCTGGCTGTCAGCGGCAGACAATATTTTCAAGCTATCCGTTCTTCTGATCCTTCCATGCCAAATATTCTGGATTAATAACAATCTTCTCTGACGGCCTGCCGCCTTTTGTGCTGGTTTCCTCCTTGACAACAGCTATGTACCCATGTTCAATCAGGACCTGCAGGCCAGGTTCCATTTTTTCGGAAGTTTTGAACTTCGCACACATCCTTAAAACATCTCTTTTTGACAATGCTATAGGATTTGCGGGGGTTTTGTCAGTTTTGTCAGTTTTGGCAATAGCATCTATCTTTGAAATTATATATTTCGCATCCCTGACCTCTGGTGGATCAGACAGACCCATAATATCAAATGCAGCCTTGGAATGTTTCAGAAAATAATTCCTGATCATAATAGCTTTTTTCATTGTATCCTTTTCCAGAAGTACACCACCCGGATCAAATGTATGTTTAACAACATGCAGCAGTCCAGCAATACGCATTATGTTGCCGTGAAGCTTCCCAGCCCAGTCCTCAATTTCTTCAAACTCATTGGTTAGTCGGCACTCAATCCACTCATAAGATATTTCAGAAGCATAATAAGCATCTTCACTCAGCCGGATCACCGTGTTCTCTTCCAGCATTTCAAGTAATGTAGATATCACTGTTTCGTATTCTTCTTCAACCTCTGGCGGAACTGGTTCTGTCCTATACCTTCTTTTTCCCACCAGGGACTCTGGCAAAGAATATAGAAACCTTGCAAGCAGCCCTCTACCTCGAAACTGGTCGTTGTCCATAATATCTTCAAGCACTTTTGGCTGTACCGATAATCCCAGAGTTAATAAAGGATGTCTTAATTCTTCTCCCCGTCTCGTGATCCTTGATGAAGCATAGTATTCCCCTGTATATGATTTCAGGAGTAAATCTATATTACAGTTATCCGAATACCGACCGGCCAGCATACCAAACAATCCCCCTTCTGCACTGAAGATCCCCATACGCTCACCATTTTCTGACATTGCTTTCCCCAAAGACTCTGGCGTTACATCATCCATGACAAGATTGAGAGGTTTTACTTCTTTCAGATTCCTCAGTTCTTCCTGACAATCTTTTGCATCCTGCATTGTATATTTATTCTTATTTGTTCCTTTTGCAAGATTATCCTGTATCGCTTTTAGTTTACCTGTAAGAATCTTCTTCTGAAGCTCATATTCTTCTATAGCTCCCCTTCGTTCTTCATTCACTCTTGCCATATATTCAAATACCGGTTCACTTGTAGCTTTTTCCACCGCAGACTTGCGCTCTGACGGCCTCGCAACGATGACCAGATACAAATTGAGAGGTTCTCTCCAACCTGGTTTTGGTTCTATCTCAACTTTACCCTGAACACACAATGCGATCTTACCCAGTACAGATATAGCTGGCATATCCACCGGGACCTGCAGCGACTCAGCAAGGGCCTCCACATAACGGCGAATCTCATCCGGCAGACACTCCACAGGGAAAGGCGGCAGCTTCAGATTTTGATTATGTTCTAGTGGTACAAAATCCGCAAAACCGTCTGAATATTGTGGTTTCTGATCCATAGACCCATTACCAAAACCACCAAAACCGGAATTGTTTTCCTGCTCCGTCCGAAATAATGCTACCTGTCCCGGCATTTTCCATTCACTGAACGCAGTATCAAATCGATCCCATAGTTTATCACTTACCAGAGTACTTCGGACCATATTAAAATGCTCCATATAAAAAGGTTCAATCTCCGCGAAAAAATCATCTGTCCAGTTATTCGGGTCCCTGATCTGCTGAATCAGCAGTGCAGTTTCTGTCATTACTTCTTCCTTCCCGCTGTATTGAGCGTTTCAACCAGCTTGTCAAAATTAATCAGTATCTTGCTCCCACACCGGACATGAGCAAACTGCCCTGACAGACAGCCTTTCCGTAGAAAATCATAGGACATTCCTGTCCGCGCCGCCGCCTCTTTCAGCGTTACCATTTCCGGCACTACGGTTTCTTCCGGCTTCTCCGAATTGTCCTTTTCTGCTGATTTTGCTTTCTGCTTCCTAAGCTCCCTTTCCCATTCGCGACGCAGACGTTCCTTTATTGCCCGGCAGGCATCATTCAGGGCAAAGCAGAGCAGCATATCATCAGCAGCGGGACGGAACAGATCCCCGCAGCTGTCCTCTAACAGTTCCTCTAACTGAAGGTGGAGTTCCCGGTATTTATCCAACAGTGACATAGCATCGGAACTTACAGTCATTGGTGTTTTCATTCTTTCACCTGCTTTCTATTCATCTTCCAAGATTTCAGTTACATCGACACCAAGAGCCCTCGCAATCTTTCCGATTGTTTCCGGCCTTGCGTCTCCTCCTCCAATGAGCCGGCATAATGTCCCCTTGGGGATTCCAGCAGCAACAAGGTCTTTCATTCCCTTGCAGGAGCGTGCTCTTGCGAGCTCGTATTTTTCACGATTCAGTTTCATGTGACACCTCCTTTGTTATTCGTTTTGAATCTATATTTGTATAATAAACGATTCAAAACGAATTGTCAATACTAAAAATTAATTCATTTTGAATCTATTCAAATTTCTTTTGACATGTTATAATGAACTGAACAAGGGGGGATGTAAAAATGACAATAGGAGATAATATTAAATATTACAGAAAAATTAAAGGGTTAACACAGGAAGATCTCGCGAAAGCCTGTGATTTAAAAACTATTACTATTAGACAGTATGAATCCGGGAAGCGCCAACCACGACCCGATCGGTTGGAACAGATTGCAAAATTGCTTGGTATTTCAATTTCTGAACTTTATCACTCTACTGCCGTAAAAATAATTAATGGTCAAGTTTATTCTGGCTCACCTGATTCTATAGATGATTTAAGTTATATTGATAGATTTAAAAAATTTTGTGAATTACTCAGCTTAGACAACGTTCAATGGGAAAAAACCGAAAAAGATGGTGTCGACGGCTTAGAATTTACTTTTGATAAAAAAGAAAACAACAGGTACTTTTTAACTAAGGAGCAAACATTTCTGCTTCCTGAAGTGGCCATAGAACAAGCGAAAGCTCTAATCCGCAGTTTGGATCGTCAGAATAGAAGAAACAATTCTCCCACCTAGCGGAGCAGCTTCCTCAATTCAGAAAACACTGACGGCTGACAAAACTGACAAAACTGACAAAACTGACAAAACCTCTGAAATATAGATTTCAGGAACAGACTCGACGCGCAAACCCTCACCTCCCACCAGAAAGGAGTGCAGCACATGGCATCAGCACAGGAAAAATTCTATACCACCGAAGACATCTACAACCTGCCGGAAGGAACCAGGGCAGAACTTATTGATGGACAGCTTTACTACATGGCTCCGCCGTTTCGGCGGCACCAGCGCCTCGTGAGCAGACTCAACCAGCTCATAAATAATTATATCGACCGCAAAGGCGGTTCCTGCGAAGCTTACCCGGCCCCCTTCGCCGTCTTCCTGAACGCGGATGACCGAACCTATGTCGAACCGGACATCTCCGTGATCTGCGACCCGAATAAGCTGGACGACCGAGGCTGCAGCGGCGCTCCCGACTGGATCATTGAGATCGTATCTCCTTCCAGCCGGTGGATGGATTACGCCATAAAACTGTTTAAATACCGTTCTGCAGGAGTCCGGCTGTACTGGATTGTGGATCCGGATAAA
>CANRGB010000219.1 GCA_947630005.1 uncultured Lachnospiraceae bacterium | reverse complement strand
TACTTTGGGATGGATAATACAGGGCGGTATCCGCAGGGTCACTGGAACTACGGAGAAGATCGGTTGATGACAGTGGAGTATGATCTGGACGTATCCGAGGGACTGACCCTGTATGATGAGAAAAACGGCGACATAGAGATTTTGACTAAAGAAGAAGTTTTGCTGGCCGGTATCAAGAATACGGTCCACCTCCGTTATGATTCCTTTTATCCTGGCTACTCAGTCTTCTTCAGCAACGGAGAAAAACTGAATAAATCCGGTAAACTTGATAAGGTCAATAATACGATCGACTATACCGTTTCCCTGAAACTGGAGGACACGACGGTATGGGACTATATGAAGGATGTTGGTTCTACCATCGTGTCCGCTGCGTTTTGCGATAAGTATGCCGAAGGCTGGGACTATGTAGACGAGAGCTTGAAAGCAACGCTTTATCTTAAATATGGAGCCCCTATGGAGTATATCTATAATCCTGATGGACTTGCTGCGTGGCAAGGAAAGGATGATTTCCATAACGGCGATATCAAGGCGTACCTGTGGAATTTTTATAGTGAGACGCAAGATGGGTATCTTCCATACGCTTTAACAAATGCCTTCGATAACTTGGTAGACCGACTGGAATTCACTTATACTCTGAAAGCCTCTGAGGATTGGCTGAAAGAACACGTCAATGACGAAAGTGACACCGTCATTCCCAATGAGGCGCAGATCGAGGATAACATTACAACGAGGTGGTCTGCCGATGAGGACGTTCTTTATTTTCCCAACCGGCTGACCAAGACCGCTGTGCAGGATGGTACCAGCAACCTGATCCGTTTTACTCTGGAGATCAACACCTTGGGTGCGAATCTGAATCCGACTGAGGATTACCTGATCGTGACGGACGAGAGTACCGGTATCCAGATCAAAAAGGACAGCATCGAAGTGTTCAAAGTGTCTGCTGAAGGAGAGGAAAGTAAGCTGAATAAATTGGGAGCTACCACAGTTGATGCAGATATGACGTCTGAGCAGTGGGGACTGCTTTCTGCCGAGAGCGAGAACCAATATAAGCTGAAAGTTCCCGACAAAGTCCACCTGCGCATCAAGTATGAAGCGCTGATCACTGAAAAGGGAGACGTGAAGGTGTCCAACAAGGCCAGTATTGACGGCGTAGAGCGAGCGGAAGACAGCTATGAAAAAATTCTAAAGGTTGACGAAATCTCCGCTAGCGGCAGCGGCGGAACCTATCAAATGGAGATCGAAAAAGTCGACAGTAAACATACTGACAAGAAGCTGTCCAGTGCAAAATTCAAGTTATATATTGTGGGCGAGGAAGGCTCTGGCCTGACAGAAACGAAGCAAATCACTGTGGGAAGCAAAGAATACACCTGTTACAGCGAAGGGGGAGGGGAGTTTATGACTGACAAGGATGGACGGTGCACTATCACTAAGTGGTTCCTGGTGCCGGGGAACTATTACATCCTGGAGGAAATTACGCCTCCAGATGGTTATCAGAGTCTGAAGCCTATTCTGTTCTATTTCGGTCTAAAGGACGCCGAAACGAATCCTGATGCGGAAATAGTTCCGCCGGATGGCACGCTGACAATTGCCGATCCCCCGATCGAATACAATTTGCCGGAAACGGGCGGACCTGGCACATTTTTCTATGTGGTAACCGGGTTTGCGCTTGTGCTGGGCAGCGGGATTCTTCTGATGGGCAGAAGACGTCTGCATCAGGCACGGTAAAAGAATACAAAGAGTAAAAATATTAAGCCCCACGAACTGACGCTGAGGGGCCGGAGGCGGAAACAATGTCTCCGGCCCCTTACAGTTCTTATGCAGGCCGCGCGCTGCCGGTGCACAGTGCCTTTATATGGGGATAAAGTTTTCACAATAACAAAGGAAAGGGATAACTATGGAATCTGTTCATGAGATAAAAGAGAGAGACAGAATGGAGGAACCTTCCTGCAATTCTCCCAAGGAATATGAAAAAGAGAACAGGAGAAACAGGGCTATCGCTGTACTCCTTCTGGGATGCTGTGTCCTGACAAGCATATATCTGATTGCCCGTACGCCGGTCAGCGACTGGTTCCACTTGATGCGTATGAAGAAGATCATCACCGATTATGATGAAACGGTTGCGGCCCTCTCCGTGGAGGAGCGGACCTGCCTTCGGGAAGCGGCTCTGTCCTACAACAGCCGTCTCCGGTTGGGCACGCACTTTCGGTTGAATCAGGAGGAACTGGAGGAATACGGCGCACAGCTGGATCTTACCGGGACGGGCATGATGGGATATATCCGGATCCCGAAGATTCATGTATCCCTGCCCATCTATCACACAGCCGAAGAAGATGTTCTGGAGAAAGCTGTGGGTCACATCCCCGGTTCGTCTCTGCCGGTTGGCGGGGATACCTGCCACACGGTCCTGTGCGGCCATCGGGATCAGTCTGACGCGTATCTGTTCCATGACCTGGACAAGCTGGAGATCGGAGATACGTTCACGCTTACCGTTCTGGATGAAACCATTACCTACGAAGTCGATCAGATCCGCATTGTCTTCCCAAGGCAGGTCGATGATCTGGCTATTGAAGAAGGAAAGGATTACTGTACGCTTGTCACCTGTCATCCGCATGGCAGCAGCACCTATCGTATGCTGGTGCGGGGGAAAAGAGTTTAAGCAGCAGATGGCAGACTTGACCTGCGTCTGGATGTTAAGCCCCCGGAGTTCGATGTTTTGTGACAGAACTAGATAGATACAATGTATTGCATATATAAGAGAAAGAGTATATAATACAGGAAATGTTTTCTATTTATGAAAGAAAAGAGATGACTGAATACCCAAAGAAAAAGAGTTAAATATTTTGGGAAAGATGGAAAAGGAAGATAAAGAAACATCAGTAAAACAGGGGGGAAGGAGACAGGATGAATCAACAGTGGATTCTGCATGTTGAAAATTTTGCAAAGATTGAAAGGGCAGATGTGAAAATAGCGCCTTTGATGTGCTTTGTTGGGGACAATAACAGCGGGAAGAGTTATTTAATGAGTCTGCTTTGGGGGATTTTAACTTTAGGAAAAGATATTTTCCCCAAAGTACCTTCTGAGGCAAAAACATATAAAAAGTGTGAAGCATGGCTTTTGGAAAATATAAATAAAAATATAACAATACCTGAAAAAATTATGGATCTTTACATCACCTGGTTTAATGAGCTGCTAACTAACAATAAGAAAATTTTGCTGAAGCGCATATTCAATTATGATGTCTGTGCAGATAAGATCGAGATTACGGGATATACCAGGAAAAAGAAAGTTGAAATCAGATGGGAAAAAACAGGAGAGCGTTATTCTGTAACGGAAACTTATATAAAATTTCCAAATCAGAACGGATATGACCGTGATCAGTTTCTTCGCATGAATGCGTATATTTGCTGGAATCTTTTGATGGAAGGAATTGCGGCACCGCTGTTTACTCCGGTTGTAAAAGGGCGGCGTATGGGTGAACCTGTCTATCTCCCGGCATCCAGAACAGGGTTCATGCTGACTTATTCGCAGTTAATTGAGAATTCTCTGCAGGCGAGTTTTGCCCCGGCATCAAGTGAGAACAATGGCGCACTTACTCTTCCTTACATTGATTTTCTCCAGTTGATTATAAAATTTGAATCAAAAGAAAAGATGAGCAAACGAAATAAATGGGCTGCAGATTATATTGAAGAACAGATGACGGGAGGAAAGATACGTGTAAAAAAGGAAATGGTGCCTGTTATTAATTATATTCCAAAAGGTACGGAGAAGGAACTTCCCTTGTATGTGTCTTCATCGATTGTTGCAGAAGTGTCTCCACTGCTGCTGCTGTTTAAATCCGACATTAATTTTAAAACATTGATTATTGAAGAACCAGAAGCGCATTTGCATCCGGAACTGCAGCAGCGGATGGCCAGGTTAATTATCAACCTCGTTAATAGAAAAATTCCGGTATGGATTACTACGCACAGTGATACGATTCTCCAGCATGTAAATAATATGCTGAAACTTGGAAAACATCCTTTGGTAAACGGACTGATGGAAGAGTACCATTATTTCCAGGAAGACCTGTTATCTGGAGATGACGTGATGATGTATCAATTTATTCCATGCGGATCTGAGAGAACAAGGCTGGAAAGATTAGAATGTGGAAAGTATGGGTTTATTGTCCCTACATTTAATGATGCTCTGGAAAAAATGGTGCAGGAAGTTTATGCTTTCCAGGAGGATTGATATGTACAGCAGGCGAATCCAATATGCTTTAGACCATTTTATTATGCAGGACTATTTTTTGAGCATGAAACATTCATACCATCTGAAAGAAGAAATTGACTCTGGAAAAAGTGATTTGGAAGTTACAATAAACAGTGAAAATCTTTGCATTTACGATTTTGATCATAAGAAAAAGTGCAGTTTTCTAAGAGAATCGAAAACCTTTGGGATGCAAAAGAGTGTGGATCATGTTTTGTTTGAGAATGATTCAGGAGGCTGGAGACTTCATCTGATTGAAATGAAAAGCGGAGTTGGGTACAAAACGTGGCTGGAATCAATTAAGCCAAAGGTACGCACCAGTTATTTAACATCCCTGGCAATTGCTGACTTTTTGGGAATAAAAATTATTGAGGCTGTGGCTTATATCACTTATGAAATAGAAAAATTTAACAATGATGAAAATAAGGCAAATCCCAAAATCGTGCTTCCAGGTCTGGGGATGACAGTGCGGGATCCATTAAAAGATGAATGGGGGAAGGGTCAGATATTTCTTAATATTGGTGAAGAGATAATAATACCACATAAAAAAATACATATGACAAGAAATGAAGAGACCGGAATATTAGAGGGAAATTTGTTACTGCAGAGTAACAAAGATTTGGAAGATAAATCCCTTGAGTAGTCTATAATAATGAAACCATTGCCTATGAAGTGGATCAGGTACGCATTGCTTTTCCAAGGCAGGTCGATGATCTGGCTATTGAAGAAGGAAAGGATTACTGTACGCTTGTCACCTGTCATCCGCATGGCAGCAGCACCTATCGTATGCTGGTCCGAGGGAGGCGGGTCTGACCGGCAGGTGACAGGTGCCGAGGAAAGTACTGCTATGGATCTTTTCCGAACAGAAGTATAGGATCGTTTAAAAATTCATCACTGAAAGCGGCAGAATCCATAGACATAGGTGTCTTCCACAGTAATGGAATCAAGGTCAAATACAAGATTTTACTGATTCTGCATTCATCACATGAGCACCTCCAGATACGTTCTGACTATTTTTTCACATCTAAGCTGTTTCGCATAGGCATACAGCCGGTCAATCTGTCTGTCCCTGCGCTTCAGGTAGTTCTTAAGAATCTCGGCTGTTTCTTCAATACCAATCTTGTTTCTGTAGTAGATGATATCCACAACAGTTTTCTCAATATCAAAGATATGAAAAACATTGTCCCCTTCCCAGACTTCGGAAATACCAAACTTCATTCGGGCAGGATCAAAGTAGAATATTTTAATTTCCGGCCAGTCCGGGAGAGTGGCGACTTTTTTCTTCCGGTCAATCGCTACATCAACGGTGTCCGGAAGAAAATTAGTCAGTTCATAATATCGTGCAGCACTCATAAGGCATATGACTCCATTCGGTACGAAGGCCTCTGCACTGAAGAAGTCGTTCTCGTCTCCCTTGTAGGAGAGATTTTCATAGGTGCTTCGATTTACCTGACGGAGAAGACCGTCTTTTTCAAGTTTTCCTATCTTGTAATAGGAGTATCCCATATTTTTTAGTTCAGTGGTTGTGATGAACTTTTTGTTTTCAGAAAGTTTGTTCATGTGAATCACCTCCGCCTATAT
>CANRGB010000218.1 GCA_947630005.1 uncultured Lachnospiraceae bacterium | reverse complement strand
TGGCAAGCCCGTCACCATTGGAAACGATGTGTGGATTGGCGGCAATGTGACCATTCTCCCCGGTGTGACAATCGGCAGCAACGTGGTCATCGCCGCGGGAGCCGTGGTGACGAAGGATGTGCCGGACAACTGTGTCATAGGCGGCGTCCCGGCGAAGAAGATAAAGGATATCGAGAACGATGTTGAATGAGGAAAGTGAACACAGAAATCTTTCTTTGCAGACTGCGGACATGACATCTTTCCAGGCGGTTTCCTCCCGCAGACAGGCGTCCTGCACCGTCAGAAAATTTTGCATATCTCCGCAAAAATCATTATAGTTCACTGCACCTTCTCTAATCTTTTTCTTTCTTTCGCCGTTTCAATAACATGGCGGGCTGCGGTGACAGGATGATGAAGCATCATCCTCGGACCGGAATACCGCATGACGGCGCGGATCTTCTCCCGCATCTCCGGCTTGTAGCAGTGAACTTTACAGTTTGAGCAGAAGGTTTTCGTCTCCATAAAAGGACACTTGTCGCTGCGCTGACAGGCATATTCCGAGAGCGCAGCACATTCCTGGCAGAGCTGTCCTTTTTTTGTTTTGTGATTTCCGCGGCAGTAAAGAGCGATCATCTGCGTGACCAGCGCCTTTTCCCGCTCCCGTTTTGTTTGTATATCCATCAGTTTACCCTCCCTCTTTCCAGAACGCCAGGGCAGCCCCCGCTTCCACGCTTTTAAGATAAGCTATATTTCATTCAGATTTTCTAATATTTTCCCTATGTCTCCGTCAATACATATTGCCTGTCTCTCAATCTCTTTCGGGCAGACTGCCTCTCCATAGTTGATACACACATAAACTGCCGCTTTATTCTGCGCGGTCATACGCCAGAATGGATACTTGATAATGACCGGCGTATTGTAGCCGACGCCCAGCTCCAAAAACAATATTCTTTGCTGTCCCCGTGTCCGCAGAAAGTTCTCGTAACGCTCCGCCGCCCGGTGCCAGCCCTCGTCCTCCACAAACTTATCGTCGGAACGCAGATTCATCGTCATTGGCCTGCCGCAATGCGGACATACCGGAAGAAGCTCAGAAGGAATCCGCATATCCTTCTGCCGCTCCATCATCTGCCGGATCATGCTCTCATTATCAAAAGTTTCCTGGCAGCACGGCCTGGAGCATTGAAACAGTCCGTAGTCGCCCTGCGTGTAAAACAACCGTTTCTTATCGAATCCCGCCTTTTGAAAACAATGATCCACATTCGTGGTGATAGCAAAATAATCTTTGTCTTTTATCAGAGCAAGCAGATTGTCGTAGACAGGCCTCGGCGCATCCATATAGCGGTTGATGAAAATATACCGGCTCCAGTACGCCCAATGCTCTTCCAATGTATCATATGGGTAAAAGCCGCCGGAATACATATCGCGAAAGCCGTATTTCTTTTCAAAGTCTGCAAAGTACCTGCGAAAACGGTCTCCCGAATAGGTAAATCCCGCCGAAGCAGACAAGCCCGCTCCTGCACCCACCACAACGGCATCCGCAGCGTCCAGCGCCTCCCGAAGCCGCCGGATATTATCTGAGCAGCTCCCGGTAGATTTCGTAATCGGCATCCTTGAAAACATTGAAGATCACCTCCGTATTCCCTTTGTATTTCCGCACCGTATCGACGGCTATTTCTGCCGCCTCCCCATTCGGGAAATGAAATTCCCCCGTGGAAATACAGCAGAACGCCACGCTCCCGATTCCGTTCTGCTGTGCCAGTTCCAGGCAGGAACGATAGCAGGCGGCAAGCAGTTCCCGATCTTTCTCCGTCACACCGCCGTAAATGATCGGGCCGACGGTATGCAGAACATAATCGCAGGGCAGATTATAGGCGGGCGTGAGCTTTGCCTGCCCGGTCGGTTCCTCATGTCCCTGCTTTTTCATGATCTCGGCACAGGCAAGGCGAAGCTGCACCCCGGCATAAGTGTGAATGGCGTTGTCGATGCAGCCGTGACAGGGAGCATAGCAGCCGGTCATGCCGCTGTTGGCGGCGTTCACAATAGCGCCGCATTTCAAAGTGGTAATGTCGCCCTGCCAGAGATAGATTCCCGACTCCACAGGTGTCAGGTCGGTTATATCCGTAACGCCCTTCCGGGCGGTTTCCTCCCGCAGATATCCGTCCTGCACCGTCAGGAAATCCTCCCCGATGGGACGTGGCGGGCGGACATTCATCAGAGAACGGAGCAGCTTCTTCTGCTCCGCTTCGCCAGAGGGAATCTGCAGTTCCCGATACTTCCGGTTCTCCTGCAGGAGAACACGGATCAAAAATATTCTGCGTTCTGTTTGGGTCATGGTCTTTCCTCCTGCAATGGCAGCTCATTATAGAAACAGGCTTCGGAAAGCGGCTTTCTATGTCCGCTCAAACATGGATTGTGTCCGGCTTTTCTTTTGCGTCCACCGGTGGATTTTGCCGCCGCGCTCCTTTTTATGACCCGGAAACGTATTAAACACACGGGTCAGGAATGGCCGGGGACACTAAAGCCTCTGGGAGGCAGCCTTCTGGAAAAGGCGGCCAACTATGCCCAGTTTTCAAGCTTCAGCTCTTGAACTCTGCTAAATTCCCTGGTATTATTCGTCACCACCGTATACCCCAGGGATCGGGCATGTCCGGCAATCATCATATCGAGAGAATCCATCGGCGTACCCTGTTTTTCCAAATCCGCTCTGATTTTCCCATAACTTTCCGCAGCTGCAGCATCAAAATTCAGAATTTCAATATTGGCAAGCAGCAGTGTCAGAGCAAGTCTGTTTTTTTCTATCGCTTTGCTCTTTTCTACTCCATATACCAGTTCCGCATAAGTCACGGATGAAATACAGATCTCCGATGGGTCATGTTCCTGCAGACGGCGAAATACCTGCTCAGGCTTGTTCTTAATCGAATAGATGCAGATATTTGTATCCAACATATATTTCATAAGTCTTCACGTCTCTGTACTTCAATATCCGTCCTCCCACTTTCAAAATAATCCGAAGAGAACATGTCAATCGCCTGCATAAAAGAATCCCATTTGCTTGTTTTCGGCATCAGCATGACGATGTCTCCAATTTTGCTTACCGCCACCTCGTCCATATTAAACCGATACTCCTTCGGCAGTCTTACTGCCTGACTTCTGCCATTCTCAAATACCTTAGCCGTCAACATAGTGATCATCTCCTTTCCTCAGTATTAGTATATATCGTGATATATATCATGTCAAGACCAGAATATTAGCTGAAGGTTTTATCAATCTTTCATCCCCATCCTTCTATGATGCCCGTTCCCTTATCCTGAAGCCAGGGAGCAAGACAATTTTTAAGCATTACTTTTTCATACTCTTTCATATAGTCTAGTATAACATCCACTACATATGCCACATCCTCTGGAGAAAATGCCAGCGCAAAATTATCCGAAAACAAAATCTGTGCGGAAGGCGGAAATTCCTCATCCCCTTCCCATAAGATAAAACAAACGGACAGATTATGAAAAAATTCAAACTCATAAGCCAGATCTCCATAAGATCTCGGAATTCCATACAGACTTTCCATAATCTCTGTAAACCGTTTTGGTTTTCTTCCATACATTCTGGCCAGCCTGGCGACACATCTGCCATAAAACTGCCGGTAATACACATCTCCCCAGGGCAGATCTCTGTATGATAACAGATTCCTGGAAGGCTCCATATAATCGCCGTCTGCAATATACCTCAGCAGCAGAATCTGCGCGTGTATATCCTCTGCCAGAGTATATATCTTTTTTCCTTTGTCCTGTGCAGTAATCTGAAAATCCGGCCAGGTTACACTATACAAGTTTCCCATAAAACGTACCTGAAAGCTCCCCGTTACCTC
>CANRGB010000217.1 GCA_947630005.1 uncultured Lachnospiraceae bacterium | reverse complement strand
CGCATAAGAATGGAAGGAAAAGCGGGGTTTGCCTTTCCAAGATATTGAAATTCATCCAGCGCGACGATCAGACGATCCTCCTCCGTGCAGCATTGAGCGATCTGATCGAAGATGGGTTCCCAGCGGCTGACAGAAGCGTCTTTCAGCAGAGAAGATCCGGCAAAATCCGCAACGGTATTTTTGAAAGAATTGCGGTTCTCCTCTTCATTTTCCTCAGTGGCGAGAAAAAAGATGGCACGTTTGTTTTTGCAAAATTCATTGATCAGAGCTGTTTTTCCGATTCTGCGCCTCCCATAAATGACTACAAAAGAAGCCTCACTTCGCAGATATTCTTTTGAGAGCGTATCGAGCTCTTTCTTCCGGTCTACAAATCGGTACATGCTGAATCCTCCTTTCGGGGTCCTGATAAAGGAAATCTCTTGCAGACCTTATTATACCAGAAAGTATTATACTTTCAAGAATAATATTAAAAATAACCTGACAAAGCATAAACAGATATCTTAAATTTTACAAAAAGTCCTTAAACAAAAAGATGGATTGAAAATTTATTCTGTCAATGCTATGATTATAACATGGCGAGAGCCATCAGAAAACAGCGGGAGGAATCACAAATGGACATTGAATTACTGAGAAAAGACATGGTAGCGGCAATGAAAGCGAAGGACAAGCCGAGGAAAGAGGCGATCTCATCTCTGATCTCCGCAGTCAAGAAGCTTGCGATCGACGAGGGCTGCCGCGACGATATTCCGGAGGAGCTGGTCGTCCGCGCGATCTTAAAGGAGCAGAAGACGGCAAAGGAACAGGTTGATACCTGTCCGGACAGCCGCCCGGAGCTGAAGGCGGAGTATACGTTCCGCTACCAGGTGATCTCAGAGTACGCGCCGGCCATGATGTCCGCCGATGAGATCAAGGCGTATATTCTCGACAAATTTGCCGAGGTAGCGGCGACGAAGAACAAAGGCCAGATCATGAAGGCTGTCATGGGCGATCTGAAAGGGAAGGCCGACGGCAAGGTGATCAATCAGGTGGTCGGAGAACTTTGCAAATAAAAGAAATGTCTGGTCGGGCAGGAGACGTTTTTTTCCTGCCCGATTCTTTTTTATGCGCAGGCCCGTGTTTTGTATATTTCGGCAGGGAAAATACAGGCAGATCTCCCTCGGTATGTGTAAAAGTACCAAAAAGAACCGAACTTGGAATTGACAGTTGTTGTACAAGATTGTATACTTATTCATGGTGTTTTAACAAACCAATACGTTAATGAAAAGGAGAAATAAAGTGAAGAAGAGAGAAAAATTCGGCAGCCGCATCGGGTTTATCCTGGTGTCAGCAGGCTGCGCAGTAGGACTTGGAAATGTGTGGAAATTTCCGTACATGACCGGCAAGTATGGCGGTGCGGCGTTCATCCTGATTTATCTGGTATTTCTGGCGCTGCTCGGATGGCCGATTATGGTTTGTGAGTTTTCGGTCGGACGAGGCAGCCAGAAGAGCTGCGCGTCTTCGTTCCGCGTACTGGAGCCGGAGGGGACAAGATGGCATCATTTCGGATGGTTCGGAATGGCCGGCAATTATCTGCTGATGATGTTCTACACAATGGTCGCAGGCTGGATGATGTATTACTGCTTCCGCAGTATTCGCGGGGATTTCACAAAGGAAATTCTGTATTCCCATCAGACAAGCGAGCTGTTTAACGGCATGCTTGGTTCTGCGAAAACGATGACGCTTTGGATGATCATTGCCGTGGTTCTGGCGTTCGGTATCTGCGCGCTTGGCGTGCAGAATGGTGTGGAGAGGATCACCAAGGTCATGATGTCGGCGCTGCTGGTTCTGATCGTTGTTCTTGTGATCAATTCCGTACGTCTTCCGGGAGCAGCCGAAGGCGTGAAGTTTTATCTGATTCCGAATTTTGAAGCGATGAAGGAATACGGCGTCGGGGAGGTTGTCTTCGGAGCGATGTCGCAGGCGTTCTTCACTTTGAGTATCGGTATCGGTTCGATGGCAATTTTCGGAAGCTATCTTGAAAAAGAGCGCTCACTGGCCGGTGAGGCGGCGAGCATTGCGATTCTCGATACGTTTGTGGCCCTGATGGCCGGCCTGATCATCATTCCGGCGTGCTTTTCCTTTGGAATCGAGCCGGGTTCCGGTCCGTCTCTGATCTTTATCACGCTGCCGCAGATCTTTAACCAGATGGCGGGCGGAAGAATCTGGGGCGCGCTGTTTTTCCTGTTCCTGTCGTTCGCGGCGCTCTCGACGGTTGTCGCGGTGTTTGAGAATATCATTTCCTTTGCGATCGACCTGTTCGGGATGGAGAGAAAGAAAGCGGTTCTGATCAATATCGTGGTCGTGATCCTTCTGTCGCTGCCGGCAGTCCTTGGCTTTAATGTGCTGTCCGGGTTCCAGCCGCTTGGTCCGGGAACGGGCGTTATGGATCTGGAAGACTTCCTGGTATCGAGCAACCTGCTTCCGCTGGGCTCTCTCGTCTACCTGATGTTCTGTACAAAGAAGAACGGCTGGGGCTGGGAAAGCTTCATCAAGGAGACAAATGCAGGAAGAGGACCGGA
>CANRGB010000216.1 GCA_947630005.1 uncultured Lachnospiraceae bacterium | reverse complement strand
ATCAGCATCAGTCCAAGCCAGAATCCCGGAACCGACGCGAAAATCAGCGCCACCACGACGCACACCTGATCCAGCACGGAATACTGGCGAACCGCCGATATGATTCCAAGCGATATGCCGATGATCGAAGCCGCCGACATGGAAAAAACCGTCAGCATAAATGTATTCGGAAAGCGCGCCATAATATCCTGTATGACAGGCTGACGGCTCTGATAAGAAGTTCCAAGATCAAAATGAAAAATGATATTTCCGATATAACTAAAAAACCGCACAAGAAACGGCTTGTCATAGCCGAACTGTGCGTTCAGGGAAGCGATATCCTCCGGCTTTGCGGTGATTCCCAGAATAATTGAACCGGGATCGCCGGGCGTGAGGGAGAGAATCGCAAACACCAGAAACGCTACGCCAAGCAGTACAGGAATCATGTAGAGCAGGCGTTTGATTACATATTTATACATGCGTGATTTTCCTTTCATTCATGGTGGCGCCGGTATATCCGGCATGAAGAGTTCCCAAAGTCAGCAGCTAATCTCCATGTGCGGGCCTGCGCATAAAAGACATGGCGGAACACGCACATATACGTGTCCCGCCGCCATTTTCTGCAGGATTCCCGCTCTTTTTGACCAGAAATCCCATCTGCCTTTACCAGGTAAAATCGTAGATGGAGTAGACACCTTCAAACGGGAATTCCGGGCATGTCAGACCAGAGTTGTAGGCAAACAGCGTCAGCGGATTGCAGAGCACCGCATAGACCGCCTCATTCTGCGCCTTGGTCAAAGCTTTGTTGAAGATTTCAGCGCGGGCATCCGTGTCCGTTTCGGTTCTTGCCTGCGCAAACAGCTCATCCATCTCTTCGTCGCTGTAGCGCGCGTTGTTCGCGGTTCCGATATAGTCTGTCGTGTAGGCCATCTCCAGCATCTGGCTGTCGCCGTCGAGCGTCATCTCAAGTGTCGTGATTCCATAGTTGCCGCTGGTCAGCTCACCGATGTAGGCGTTGAATTCCTTGACCGCGATCGTCACATTCAGACCGACCGCCGCAAGATCATTCTGTATAACTGTCGCAAGATTGGAATATTTTTCTGCGACAAGCATCTCGCCCAAATCGTACGGCGTCTCAATTCCCGCCTCAGCAAGCAGTTCTTTCGCCTTCCCCGGATCATAGGTGTACTGCGGCTGCTCCTCAGAATATCCGAATCTGTCCTTGGAGCAGATATTAGAGTTCACTTCCGCCATATTGTCATAGCAGACTGCCACAAGGTTCTCTCGGTTGAGCGCGTAGTTGATCGCCTGACGCACCAGAACATTGTTGAACGGTTCCTTCTCCGTGTTCATGGAAACATAGGTAAATCCGGAATTCGCAACCTCGGCGATCGTGATCTGATCGTTTGCCTGAAGCTGCGCAATCGTCGCAGACTCGATCGACGCGAAATCAACCTCTCCGGTCTGCAGTGCGATCGCCGTCGTGGACTGATCCGGGATAACCTCAAACGTCACATTTTTGATCGGGGCAGCTCCCCTGTAGTAATCCTCGTACGCCTCGAGCGTCACATTGCTTCCGTTGTTTCTGCCTGTAAATTTGTACGGACCGCTGCCGACCGGACTGTTCACAAAATCGTCCTCTGAGCTCTCAAAGTAAGCTTTCGACGCGATATGTACCTGGCTGACGCCCAGCAGGAACGGAGAATACGGACTGTCCAGATGGCAGACGACCGTGTAGTCGTCCGGCGCGTCCACACTTGAAAGACCCGTCACCATGGAACCCTGATACTCGGATGCCATGTACATTTCCAGTGAAAATTTCGCGTCCGCGGAAGTCAGAGACGTTCCGTCGTGGAACGTCACATCGTCGCGCAGATGGAACGTGTAGTCAAGACCGTCATCGCTGATCTCCCAGGACTCGGCGATCCTCGGTTCCGGATCATGTGCGCCGTCCGGATTCATATAGAACAGCGGATCGTAGATCTGGCTCAAGATATCATGTTCGATCGTCGTGCTGAAATCTGACGGGTGCAGCGTATCTACATCAGAATCGACGGCGATTACCAGATCAGTCTTCGCCTCCTCCGCCTGCACGGTCAGTGCGCCGCCCGCCATGGATACGGCCATGGCTGCCGCGGCAAGTAACGCGGTAAATTTCTTCATTTTGATTTCCTCCCTGAAACATTAATTTTTATGGAAACGATGATTAAAGCGTTTCCGATACTTCAGCTTTTGGTTCCTTATTTCTAAGATCCGCTCTGAAATTTCGGCATCCTTCCTCGCTGCCTCCGCTCAGAATGTAAACTTATATTTTGAAAATGCTGTCATCAGATCGACACCCGCTTCAATATCCTTTTTGGAAGCCACGGCGCTCTGACAGTGCGGATATCTCGTCACAACGACGATTCCTCCCGCGCGCACACCCCAGCCGGAGAGATTCATACTGGACGCATCCGTTCCTCCCTTATCGATGACCTCACGCTGATATTTGATGCTGTTCATCTCACAGCAGTCAATCATGGCGGCGACGACATCCTCATCACAGACGACCGACGGATCGCAGATCTTGATTCCGATACCTCCATCGATCGCGTTGCTTCCCTCCAG
>CANRGB010000215.1 GCA_947630005.1 uncultured Lachnospiraceae bacterium | reverse complement strand
AGCTCCAGGCTGCGTCCGTTTTTGACAAAAAGCGTCAGTCCGAGTTCCCGCTCCAGATTCCGGCAGGACTGGCTGAGAGCGGGCTGAGAGACGTGTATTTTCCGGGCGGCCTGCGTCATATTTCCGGTTTTTGCGATCGTCAGGATGTAGGAAATCTGTTTCAGATCCATGGAGTCATCTCCTTTGTTCAGAACCTTTAACCCTCAGCATCATGTTAGTTATAATTAACAGCCGCACAGATGCAGGGCGCATTTTCATCTAATCTATAAGTTTAACTTATCGTTTCATCACTATTATATATTGGACACAACAAAATTTCAAGTATAGAATAAATGATACTTTAAAGCTTTGAACTTCAAAGCGTAAAACTTTAAATTAATAAAGCGGGAATAAACAGAGGAAAAGGAGTAAACGACAATGCCGGAAATTAAATTTTACAAACATGACCCGATCCCGATGGAAATGCACAAGGTCAAAATCGTACAGAAGTTAAATCTTCTCCCTGTCGATGAGAGACTGAAGAAGATGCAGGAAGCAGGATTTAACACCTTCCAGCTCCACAACGGAGATATTTTCATGGATATGCTGACTGATTCAGGCGTAAATGCCATGAGCGACAACATGCAGTCCGCCATGCTTCGCGCGGATGACGCCTACGCCGGAAGCGAGACCTTCTACCGCATGAACGATAAGCTGACAGAGCTTTTCGGAATCAAATATCTGCTTCCCGCGCATCAGGGACGTGCCTGTGAGAATATTCTGGCACAGCGTTTTGTAAAACCAGGAAACTGCGTGATTATGAACTATCACTTCACCACAGCAAAAGCGCATATCACTCGTCTTGGAGGCCGGGTGGAAGAGCTGGTGAAAGACGAAGGCCTGGTTTCAAAGAGCACGCTGCCGTTCAAGGGAAATATTGATCTGGAAAAGCTGGAAGCCTGCATTCTGAAAGAAACTCCGGAGAATGTGCCTTACATGCGTCTTGAGGCCGGCACAAACCTGATCGGAGGACAGCCGATCTCCTACGAGAACATGAAGGCCGCGACGGATATCACAAGAAAGTACGGAATCCTGAGCGTTCTGGACGCTTCTCTGCTGCAGGATAATCTGTATTTCATCAAGACGCGTGAAGAGTCGATGAAGGACAAGTCAACTGCGGAGATTCTCCGTATGATAGCGGATCTGTTTGATATTATTTACTTCTCCGGAAGAAAGTTCGGCTTCGCGCGCGGCGGCGGAATCCTGGTTCGCGATGAAGCTCTGTTCCACTCCATGGAAGATCTTGTCCCGATGTTTGAGGGCTTCCTGACTTACGGCGGAATGTCTGTCAAGGAGATGGAGGCTATGATCATCGGCTTCGACGAGTCACTTGATATGGATATCATTTCGCAGGGACCGCAGTTTATCAAATACTGCGTGGACCAGCTTGACGCATACGGTGTTCCGATGATCACGCCGGGCGGCGGACTTGGCGCGCATATCGACGCGAGCGAGGTGGTCAGCCACATTCCGCAGGAGCAGTATCCGGCAGGCGCGCTTGTCTGCGCACTGTACATCTGCGGCGGCATCCGCGGCATGGAGAGAGGAACCCTTTCCGAGGAAAGAAACGCGGACGGAAGCGAGCGCTTTGCTTCCATGGAGCTGGTGCGTCTGGCACTGCCGCGCCGTGTCTTCACGCTGTCACAGACAGAATATGTGATCGACCGCGTGAAATGGGTATACGATCACAGACATCTGATCGAAGGACTCCGCTTCGTGCATGAGCCGAAGACGCTCCGCTTCTTCACGGGACGTCTGGAGCCGGTATCCGACTGGCCGGAGAAGCTTGCGGCCGCGTATAAGGCAGATTTTGGCGAGGATCAGTAGAAAAGCAAGACCCCGTTGTACAGACAGCGGGGTCTTTTTGCGCCGTTTTTGCCATTTCTTTCTGTCAGGCGCCTTTTCTGTTTTCTGAATCATCCGTTCCGCTGACGCCGCCGGAAGCGGATGACTTTTCCCCCCGCTCCGCTTCAAGTTCAAGCTTTGCGCGGTATTTGTCCAGTTCGTGCTGTATTTTCATTTCTGCCGTTTCCTCGTTGTTGTCAAAGACAGAGGACAGAAAATTAAAAACAATATCTTTTTCTTTTTCCGGCATCCGCAGGAAAGTGGAGACAAATTTGAACTGCCGGTCGGTCAGATGATATTCCCGCCGGATTGCTTCCAGTGTATTTGTTTCCGCAGAGAGGAACATTTCGCCTTCGCCGGTGCGAAGCCAGTCGATATTTACATTGTATTCATTCCAGTTTGACAGCATTGTTAAATGTTTTTCAGTGACCTTGCGCTGGCCGGCCTCTATCGCGGCGACCCCTGAGCGGGCCAGACCGATCGCCTTTCCAAAATCAGCCTGATTTTTCCGGCACGCTTTTCTCAACTCTGTTAAGCGTTTGTTTATTGCGTCCATGTCACGCCTCCTTTTGATACGAGTATAAAACGCAAACCGCGATATGTCAAGAAAAACGTCCCAAACAGGACATTTCAGTGTTGACATAATCCTATATAAGATATATAATAGTCCCAAACAAGACATAAAGAGGTGAAAACAAATGATAAAGCGAAAAGAAGTCACCTTACAGGTAAC
>CANRGB010000214.1 GCA_947630005.1 uncultured Lachnospiraceae bacterium | reverse complement strand
AACATCATTGTGATCATGAACGAGGCTTTTTCGGATCTCTCCGTCTACGGAGATTTTGCGACAAGCGAGGAAGTCATGCCGTTTGTCAAAAAGCTTCAGCAGGAAAGTATCGGCGGGGAGGTCTATGTTTCCGTCAAGGGGGGCAATACAGCCAACACGGAATTTGAACTTCTGACCGGGAATACGATGGCATTTCTGCCGGCCGGAAGTGTTCCCTATCAGCAGTACATCAATGATCCGCTTCCGAATCTGGCAAGCCGACTGAAAAATCTCGGCTATCAGACGCTCGCGATCCATCCGTACAATGCATCGGGCTGGGACCGCGATCAGGTCTACGGATATTTCGGCTTTGATGAGTTTCTGTCCCTCAAGAATTTCGTATCCCCTGAGAAATACCGGGGATATGTCAGCGACAGGGCGGCCTTTGACAAGATCATTCAGGAGTATCAGCACAAGGAAGAGGATGAGCGCATGTTTGTCTTTGAGGTGACGATGCAGAACCATGGAGGCTACAGCCGGGAAACGCCTGATTTTGACATTTATCTGACTCTCCCCGACGTCAGTCCCAAGACGCTCAGCGTTACCTCGACGGAGAAATATCTGACGCTGATGAATCTGTCCGACCAGGCGCTTGAAGATCTGGCCACCTGGTTTGAACAGGAGGACGAGCCGACCATTATCCTGATGCTGGGCGATCATCAGCCCTCCGATTACATCACGAACGTGGTGCGCAGGATCACCGGCACCACAGACGATCCCTCCATTGATGAGAAGCAGACGGGATACCGCGTGCCCTTTGTCATCTGGAGCAATTACGGCCTGGAGCACAGATATTACGACGGGATCAGTGTGAATTATCTGGGAGGGATCCTGATGGAGGCCGCCGGGATTCCGCTGACCGGCTATCAGGAATTTTTGTCCGGCCTGATGGAACAGCTTCCCGTCATCAACGCGAACGGCCTGCGGGACGCGGACGGCACCTTTTATAATTATTCACAGAATGAATATCAGGAGCTTCTGGAAGAGTACGAGATCCTCCAGTATAATGATCTGATCGACAGAGAGCACCGGGACAGCGTATTCTACGAGGGTGACATCCGGGAATCGGAATAAGAGGATTTTTTTGGAACATATTGACAAATCCATTTTGCCGGATTATAGTAGCGTTGGTATTTTATAACTTTATACATGAGGAGAAAAATTATGAAAAAACCATTTGTGACAAAAGAGCAGCTTGAACGGATCGTGCAGGAATTTCCGACGCCGTTCCATCTGTATGATGAAAAAGGAATCCGCGAAAATGTGAAGGAGCTCTACGACGCATTTTCCTGGAATAAGGGATATAAAGAATTTTTTGCGGTAAAGGCGACGCCGAATCCTTTCCTGATCAACATTCTGAAGGAATACGGGTGCGGGACGGACTGTTCTTCCATGACGGAGCTGATGCTTTCCGAAGCGATCGGCATCACCGGACACAACGTAATGTTTTCCTCTAATGACACGCCGCTTGCTGAGTTTAAGAAGTGCGCGGACATCGGAGGCATCATCAATCTGGATGATATCACGCACATCGAGAAGGTGGAGGAGGCAGTCGGATACCTTCCGAAAACAATGTCCTGCCGGTTCAATCCCGGCGGAGTGTTCAAGATCAGCAATGATATTATGGACAACCCCGGCGACGCCAAGTACGGAATGACAGAAGAGCAGATCGAGGAAGCCTTCCGCATCATGAAGGCAAAAGGAGTGGAGGAGTTCGGAATCCATGCGTTCCTTGCAAGCAACACCGTGACAAATGATTATTATCCGATGCTGGCCGGCGTTCTGTTCAAGCTTGCGGTAAAACTGCATGAAAAGACCGGGGCAGACATCCGATTCATCAATCTCTCCGGCGGAATCGGAATCCCCTACCGCCCGGACCAGGAGAAAAACGACATCTATAAGATCGGAAGGGGAGTCCGCAAGGTATACGAGCAGATCCTTGTTCCGGCAGGCATGGGCGATGTGGCGATCTACACGGAGCTTGGCCGCTATATGCTTGGACCGTACGGCTGTCTCGTGACAAAGGCCATCCATGAGAAGCACACGCACAAGGAGTATATCGGCGTGGACGCCTGTGCGGTCAACCTGATGCGTCCGGCCATGTACGGCGCGTACCATCACATCACGGTCATGGGAAAGGAAGATCAGCCCTGCGACCATATGTACGACGTGACAGGCTCCCTGTGCGAGAACAACGACAAGTTTGCGATCGACCGCAAGCTCCCGAAGATTGATATGGGAGATCTGCTGGTGATCCACGACACGGGAGCGCACGGCTACTCGATGGGCTACAACTATAACGGCAAGCTCAGATCGGCGGAGGTGCTTCTTTGTGAGGACGGAACCGCGAAGCTGATCCGCCGCGCGGAGACGCCGCGGGATTACTTTGCGACGTTTGATTTCTGTGATATTCTGAAAGATATGAATTATTAAGGGACCAAAAAATATTCTTGCTTTTTTCCGCCGCTTGTGGTATGGTAATACATGTGCCGAAGAGAGGCTTGCCGCTGTGGCGGAATTGGCAGACGCACTTGACTCAAAATCAAGCGGGTAAAACCGTGCCGGTTCGAGTCCGGCCA
>CANRGB010000213.1 GCA_947630005.1 uncultured Lachnospiraceae bacterium | reverse complement strand
ATCCGCACGTTGGCGGCGAGCGACGATACCCACAGTCCGACCGGCACAAACATGAAAAACAGAATGACCAGCAGTCCGATGATGCCCAATACAACAATCAGTAAAATTTTTTCCATATAAATTCCCCTCTCTTTCAAAAAAGCGTTTATTTCATTTTCCGCTTCCGTTCTTTCACGACAAGCCTGGCGCCTTCCACCTTCACGATCTCAATCTGCGTCCCCGCAGATATGTACATCCCTTCCGAGACGACATCAAAACTGACATCATCAAATGACGCGACTCCGGACGGCCTGAGATCTGTGGACGCGACACCCTGCTTTCCGAGCAGATAATTCAAATCGCTTGAACTTAAATATCCATCCGCCTTCTTCTGCTCTTCTTCAAGAATAATCGGCGTTTTAAATCTGCCTTTTGACAAAAGCCACAGAATCACCGCCATCAGAATACCGAGCAGCGCCAGGATCGCCACGGTAAAGAATGCCGCCTCGACTGCGGAGTCCGCCAGCAGGAATACTCCGATAACCAGACAGGCGATCCCGCTGATCCCCGGAACCGAAAATCCGGGGAGAACCATCTCGATCCCCACCAGCACAAAACCCGCGATCAGTAAAACAATTCCAATCAGTGTCATATGATCCATCGGCATTTCCTCCTTTCTCCTTTTTGCAGATGACAGTGGAATCTTATTCCAGCGGAAACGATTCGTCGCATACCGCATTTATCCGGCAGCAGTGATCTTCATTCCCCATCCATCTGCTGATGGTAAGATTCTACCGCATTTTTCAAAAAACAAAAGAGATAATCTGCCATTTATACAAAAACCGCTCCAACCTGTCAGAATTTTTCTCTGAAATGACAAGAGATCAGACGATACGTCAAATTTTCGGAATGCCAATGAAGATCCAGGGAGCTGCATCCGCATGGAAAAAAGGAAGGAGGCCGTACCTGCATTCGCCCGCCGAACGCTCCCACGCAGCAGGCAAATGCGATGCGGAGGATGCACATTTACCGATCCTGCCGCTTTCTGCGCGGGACGACAAACCAGAACGTCGTTTCCTCCTTGCTGCTCTCGAACCAGATCCGCCCTCCGGCGTCATTCAGGACAGCGGAGACGATCGCAAGTCCCATCCCATGTCCCTCTTCCTTTTTCGTCGTATAGCCCTGGCGGAAGATCAGCTTCTGCTGGGCAGGCGTAATCTCAGGACCGTTATTCTGTACCATGGCCAGATACTCGTCGTCCTCCTCTTCGAGGCGTACCGTAATCTTCTTCTCTCCTTCCGTCTGCAGGACAGCCGCCGCCGCGTTGTCGATCAGATTGGAAAGGATCTTGCAGTATTCCCATGGCTCCATCACAAGCTCTGAGAGCTGGGTCGCCACTTCAAGATAAAAATCGATCCCCTGCCGCTCGGAAGATTCCATTTTCGCCTGAAGAAGCGCGTTTACCGCAGGCTCGGCGGTCCGCAGCGCGAGATTGACTTTCATGATATCCTTGAACACCGGACGCAGATAACTGGCCGCCTCCTCATATTCTCCAAGCTCCAGCAGGCCATAGACTACCTGCATATGGTTCAGATAATCGTGTCTCTGCGCGCGCAGGCGCAGATTGAGCTGTTCCAGATTCTCCATACTTTCGCGGTAGCTGTTGCGCTCATAGATCCGCAGGGAGAACAGCCCCGCCGCCGAAAGGACGCTGCACAGCAGCACCAGACCAAGAGCAAGTTCCGCAAATTGCGCGGAATACTGAACCCAGCCGGCGAGAAAGCCCGCCAGCAGGAAAATACCAACCAGAAACTGAACCAGATCGACAAGCATCAGCATCAGAGCGGGTTTTCGTACGGACATGTTTATATTCCTCCAAAAAAACCGCCGGTGATTTTCCGGCGGTTCTTTCATCTCATAATAATGCTGTTTCTGAATAATCGCTTATTTTTGAGTCGTCAACAGCTTCTTCCATTCATCTATCACAAGCCGGTCCTCAAAGTAATTAATCTGCATGGCCTTCTGCACCCTGGCCAGCGTTCCGTTTGTCACTTCCTGCGCTTTCTGTGTCCCGGCAAGAAGAATATCATAGACTGTGTCGATATCCTTCTCCCATTTCTGCCGGCTGGCACGGATCGGTCTGAGCAGCTCTTCCAGCACGTTGATCAAAAATTTCTTGCAGACTCCGTCCCCGAGACCGCCGCGGCGGTAGTGCTCCTTCATCTCATCCAGACACGAATAATCCGGCAGATATTCCGCGAAATGCTCATTCGTGCAGAACGCGTCGAGATACATGAATACCACATTGCCTTCCGTATGGCCCGGATCCTCGATCCGCAGATGCATCGGGTCCGTGAACATCTTTCCGTTTATCTGGGTTTTCACGGTCTTTGGCGTGTCCGAAAGATAGATGCAGTTGCCGAGCGACTTGCTCATCTTCGCCTTGCCGTCGACACCGGGCAGGCGGCGCTGCGATTCGTTCTCCGGGATCATGGCCTTTGGAAGAACCAGCGTCTCGCCATAGATCCGATTGAATTTTTCAACGATCTCACGGGCCTGCTCGATCATCGGCAGCTGATCCTCTCCCACCGGAACGACATCGGCGTCAAACGCCGTGATATCCGCCGTCTGGGAAACGGGGTACGTAAAGAAGCCCGCCGGCAGTCCCTCATCCGCAAATCCGCGCATCTGAATTTCCGCCTTCACGGTAGGATTGCGCGAC
>CANRGB010000212.1 GCA_947630005.1 uncultured Lachnospiraceae bacterium | reverse complement strand
CCGCGCGGCGTGCAGGAGGAAACCCGCCTCCTGCTCGATCACAGGCCCACATAAGGAAGTCAGCTGCTGACGCAGCACACGGGCGCGCGGGCGTGCAGGAGGAAAAACCGCCTCCTGCTCGATCACAGGCCCGTATTATAAATGAAAGGACAGGTATGAGACCTCAGGAAGAACAGTTTGAGCGCCGCAAAAAGGTACTTTACGATATGATTTGCGATAAACAGTACAGTCCGATGAAGCTGAAAGAGATTGCGATCCTCCTCCAGGTCCCGAGGGAGAACCGCGAACAGCTCAGGGAAATCCTCGATTCCCTGATCCTTGAAGGAAAGGTTGAGCTGACCTCAAAAGGAAAATACCGCAAAGCCAGGGCAAAATTTCTTACGGGAACTTATATCGCGAATCCGAAGGGCTTTGGCTTTGTCGAGGTTGAGGGCAGGGACGAGGATATTTTTATTCCGGAAGGACAGTCCGGGGACGCGATGCATCAGGACAAGGTGCAGGCGGTCATTCTGCAGAGCCCGGAAGGGAAGCGGCAGGAGGGAAGCGTCGTCAGGATTCTGGAGCACGGCGTCACGGAAGTGATCGGGACTTATCAGCAGAACCGCTCGTACGGCTTTGTCGTGCCGGACAATCCCAGGATTCTCCGCGATATTTTTGTCGCGCAGGAGAACAGCCGCGGGGCTGTTGACGGACACAAGGTCCGGGTGCTTTTGACCGGTTACGGAGGAGGGGGAAAGAATCCGGAAGGGAAAGTGCAGGAGATCATCGGGCATATCAATGATCCGGGCACGGACATTCTCTCGGTTGTCTGCGCGTACGGGCTTCCGACGGAATTCCCGGAGAAAGTGATGCGCCAGGCGGAGCGCGTGCCGCTTGAGACTGGCGGCGCGGACCGGGAAGGCAGAATGGATCTGCGCGGCTGGAATATGGTGACGATCGACGGGGAGGACGCGAAAGACCTGGACGACGCGGTTTCCCTTGAGGTGAAAGACGGGCATTATCATCTCGGCGTGCATATCGCGGATGTCACGCACTACGTGAAAGAAGGGAGCGCGCTCGACCGGGAAGCGCTTGCGCGCGGAACAAGCGTGTATCTCGCGGACCGGGTGATTCCGATGCTTCCGCAGCGCCTGTCAAACGGGATCTGTTCTCTGAATGCGGGAACGGACCGCCTGGCGGTGAGCTGTCTGATGGAGTTTGACGGCCGGGGCAGGCTGGTATCTCATCAGATCGCGGAGACGGTGATCCGCGTGAAGCGCAGGATGTCCTACAATGAGGTGAAAGCGATTCTGGAGGATGAGAGCGGGGCGCAGGCCGGGCGGTATCCGGAGCAGGCGCCGATGCTCGCGAAGATGGCGGAACTGTCCGCTCTTCTGCGCGCCGCGAGAAAAAAGCGCGGCGCTGTGGACTTTGATTTCCCGGAGGCGAAGCTGCACCTTGACGAACGCGGAGTTCCGTTGGAAATTTGTCCCTATGAGCGGAACATTGCGACGGATCTGATCGAGGATTTTATGCTCGCGGCGAACGAGACGATCGCGGAGGATTTCTACTGGCAGCAGGTGCCGTTTGTTTACCGGGTCCATGAACCGCCGGACGCGGAGCGGATCAGGAATGTGGCCGCGATGATCTATGCGGGCGGCAAAACACGCAAAAGCGGCGCCGGATACGCGCTGAAAGGAACTTCCGATGAGGTGCATCCGAAGGAGATCCAGAAAATGCTCGACCATGTGAAAGGGAAGCCGGAGGAGCGCATGGTCAGCCGTCTGATGCTGCGCGCGATGAAGCAGGCGGCATATTCGGCGCAGTGCGGCGGGCATTTCGGCCTGGCGGCGGGATATTACTGCCATTTCACATCGCCGATCCGGCGGTATCCCGACCTTCAGATCCACCGCATCATCAAAGACGTGCTGCACGGAAGGATGACAGCGCAAAAGAGCGCGCACTATGAGGAAATCCTGCCGGACGTCGCGAAGCAGGCGAGCGTCACGGAGCGCCGGGCGGACGAGGCGGAGCGCGAGACCGTGAAAATGAAGAAGGCTGAGTATATGCTGCGGCATATCGGAGAAGAGTATGACGGCGTTGTGTCGGGACTTGCCTCCTACGGAATGTATGTGGAGCTTCCCAACACAGTGGAAGGACTGCTGCATGTGACGAAGATGTACGACGACCGGTATATTTATCATGAGGAGACGTACGAGATGACCGGGATCGACACGGGCCGCACCTTTTATCTGGGAGACCCGGTGCGGGTGCGGGTTATCGGTGCGGACAAAGTGATGAAGACTGTCGATTTTGAAATGTGCGATTAAATTTTTACGGTAATTTTCATGTCCGGGGGCGCTGAATGTCCAGTGGACATTCGTCCAGCGCCGACCGGAACGGAGTGGAGATGCGCACGAATTTGAAGCGGAAAAATGCCGCCCCGGCGGCGTAAATTCGGCGCAGGGAACGAGCAAAACGAAAATCGTTTTTCGTTCCCTATAGCATGAGCTGTACCGCAGGACGGGACGCGTGAAATGGAAAACAGAACAGAAAAACAGCAGTATAAAGTGGGGGAACGGTATGGGAGAGAGCATTAAACTGATCGCAAACAACAAAAAAGCATACCATGATTTTTTTATTGAGGAAAAGCACGAGGCGGGGATCGCGCTGCACGGCACGGAGGTGAAGTCGCTCCGCATGGGCAAATGCAGCGTCAAGGAAGCATTTATCCGCATTGAGAAGGG
>CANRGB010000211.1 GCA_947630005.1 uncultured Lachnospiraceae bacterium | reverse complement strand
AGGCCGAGCACGGCGCTGCCGTCGGTGATCACCGCGCACATGTTGTGCCTGCGGGTGAGCTCGTAGGATTTCTCCTCATCTTTCTGAATCTCCAGGCAGGGCTGCGCCACACCGGGAGTATATGCCAGGGAAAGATCGTCCTTTGTCGCTACCGGGACGGTGGCAATTACTTCGATCTTGCCCTTCCACTGCTCATGAAGTCTCAAAGACTCTTTTGCGTAATCCATTGTTATTTTCTCCTATCAATAATTACTCAGTTACACACGGAAGCGTGGACCCTCCGTACGGCATCGCCAGCACGGTCGCGTCCTTCCCGAGTTTCGCAAACGCGTCGTCGAGCGCTTTCTGCGCGGACGGCTTCGGCTCAAGGAAAATGCCGCGGACAAACTCGTCCTCCAGTTCCGACACCAGATAAATGTCGGCGTTTTCCAGAACCATCGCGATGGCCGCCGCCTTGTGGCCGCCCAGCTGGAAATCTGTCCGGATCCGCTCAATCATGGAAGACGGAGTCGGTGATTTTGTCATCCACTCCTCAAACACGCGCTCGCCCAGACCTTCTTTGCAGGAGCCGATCAGAATGACGATTCCGCCCTTCTTCACCGCGTGCTTCGCGTTGTCCAGCGCTTTCTGCGTCTGATACAGATTCAGATCCTTCGGAGCGCCGCCCTGCGACACCAGAACGATATCCGCCCTCTGCGGAATCTCCTTGCGGTAGATCCGGTCCAGGAAGCGGCAGGCTTCTCTGTGCGCCTTGACCGAGTCTCCGGCCGCCGCCATAATCACTTTCTTGTGCTCGTCGAGCACCACATTGACAATGTAGTCGATGCCGACGATCTTACCCGCTTCCTCGATATCCTCGCGCAGCGGATTGCCGTCAAGCCGTCCCGCACATGCCTCCGGCTTCACCATCTGGCTGTGATTCGCCTGAATCGCGTCGCGGGTGGACACGCCCGGCATGATCGCCTTCGCGCCTCCGCTGTAGCCCGCGAAGTAATGATATTCGATATTTCCAAGACAGATCCTCCGGTCGGCCTCCGCCACCACCCGCGTGATATCCACGGGCGTCCCGTGGGAAGTCGTTCCCATATGCACGCAGTCGGAAGGATCGCTGTCAACACAGGTAATCTCCGAGAAAGCCCTCTCGCCCGCAAGCTTTTTCATCTCCTCGGGCTTATGCTTTCTGTGGCTGCCCAGAGCGAACACCAGCGTGATGTCTTCCTTGCGGACTCCCGCCTCATAAAGCGTATCGAGAAGCGGCGGCAGCACCACATAGGTCGGCATCGGCCTTGTGATATCGCTGGTGACGATCGCGATCTTTTCTCCCGGCTTTACCACATCCTTCAGAAGGGGGGCTCCGATCGGGGCCAGAAGCGCGCGGCGCACCTCCGCCTCCCCGGTCAGTTCACACTCCACCTCGTTGGCATGGAGAACGCCCAGTACGTTCTGATCCGGCACTTCCACTGTCTGAATCCCTGTTCCAAAACCAAACTCTAATTTCATTGTTACCTCCATGCCCCGCACTGCAGGGCAGTATCAGTCATTATTTACGCGAACGTCTTCGCCGCGTGGCGCAGCGCCTTCACGACCGGAAGCTCCTCTCCGGAGAGGAAGCGGATCAGCGCGCCGCCTGCCGTGCAGATATAGGACATCCGGTCTTTCAGGCCGTATTTCTCCGTAGCCGTCACGCTGTCGCCGCCGCCCACCAGTGTGTAGGCCTCGGAATCCGCCAGCGCGTCCCAAACCGCCTTTGTTCCGTATTCCGTCAGTTCTTCCTCAAAGATTCCCATCGGTCCATTGACGCAGACCGTCTTCGCGTTCAGAATGATCTCGCGGTATTCTTCGGCAGCTTTATGGCCGATATCCACCAGGCCCACATAATTCGGTATATAATTGACTCTCGCTTCCTTGCGCTTTCCGTTCTCAACCCAGGCCAGATCCTGCGGCAGCACGATCTTGTCCTTGTACTGTTCATAGAGAGGCTTCGCTTTCTCGATCCACTCCGCGTAGTTGGACTTCACGATAAAGTCCATACTCTTCCTGCCGATCTCCTTGCCGGCGGCCGCCAGCAGGATATTGGCCACGAGGCCGCCTGTCAGCACCTGATCCGCGATGCCGCGTCCGAGAACCGTCTCCATCATCAGGAACGCGTCGGAGATCTTCGCGCCGCCCAGCACGAACACGCAGGGACGCTCCGGATTCTCCATCACCTGGGATACCGCGCAGTACTCCGCCTCGAACAGACGTCCCATCGCGGACGGCATCACCTGCTCGAAACCGCACAGGGAAGGCTGATCTCTGTGCGCCGCCGCAAACGCGTCGCACACATAAATGTCGCCCAGCGGGGCAAGCGTGCGCACCAGCAGCGTCTTTGCCTGCTCCTCATGGGACAGGTTCAGCTTCATCTCAAAGAGAGTCTGCTCCTCGGATACGAAACGCACGTTGTCCAGAAGAAGGATCTCTCCGTCCTTCAGAGCTTTGATCGCCTCGCGGGCCGCCGGTCCGCAGACATCGTCGATAAACTTCACTTCCCGGTTCAGAAGCTCAGCCAGAACCTTCGAGTGAGGCTCGGTGGTATAGAAATTCTTGTACTCGATGTCGCTGCCCTGGTGAGCCATCAGGACTACCTTCGCTCCCTTGTCCGCCAGCTCGCGGATCGTCGGAACACAGCCCTGGATACGGTTGATGCTCTTTAATGTGTTGGTCTTTTTGTCGACCGGCTGGTTGATATCCACACG
>CANRGB010000210.1 GCA_947630005.1 uncultured Lachnospiraceae bacterium | reverse complement strand
GAACTGCAGCAGGGGGTCACCCATATCCTCGCGACCCCCCATTTTTATGCCGGCAGGGACACAGAGGAACATTTCTTCCGGAAAAGGGAGAGAGCTCTCGCGTCTGTGCGCGAAGCTCTGGCGGCAGATGAGGATATTACAAAAGATAAAACGGTCCGGGCGGGAAACCCGCCTGAACCGGAAACAACAAAAAGCAGCGGCGCTAAGAAGAAAACAGTTCCCGAGATCCGCGCCGCCGCGGAAGTCTATTACTTCCCACATATGGGGGAGGCGGACATCCTCCCGCGGCTGTGTATGGAGGGAGGAAACCTGCTCCTTGTGGAGATGCCGTTTGTGCAGTGGACGGAGTCCATGTACCGGGATGTGGAGAGGATCATCCGGAAGCAGAAGCTGACGGTGATGCTGGCGCATGTAGAGCGGTACCGGGAATTCCAGAAGGACAAAGGCGTGTGGAACGCGGTGTTCGACCTTCCTCTGTATCCGCAGATCAACGCGGGGAGCCTGCTGCGGTTCCGAAGCCGCGGATTTGTGCTGAAGTTCCTGAAGGCGGGACACAGGGTACTGCTTGGGAGCGACTGCCACCATTCGGAATACCGGCCGGTGAACCTGGCGGCGGGGCGGGAAGTGATCCGGAAGAAGCTGGGAGAGGAAGTCCTGAGGGAGATGGACCTTCTGGGAGAGGAGCTGTGGGAACATGCAGGGAAATGACGGCAGCCGGAAGAATCAGGAGGCTGTGGAAAAAGCCGGGACAGGCGAAAGCATGCATGGAACCGGAAGCGGCTCCGGGCATCACGAACATGGACACGGTCATGAAAGCAGTTCCGGGCATCATGAACACAGCCATGTACATAGAAAACATCACAAACATTACAAAAAGGTCAGGGAAGAAACCCCTGCGGAGATCCGGAAGAAAAAGCAGCTCCATGCTGTCCTGTTCGCAGTGACGGCAGCCGTCCTGGTAATCCTCTTCTGGTTGGCCCTTAAAAACGCGGAAGGGATGCTCATAAAAAAGAAGCTGGAAGGGGCGCTTCCCGAAACGGAGGAAGAGATGACGGAGATCCCCATGTACCGGCAGGTACAGGGGAAGGTGAAGCTGAACGGCACTACCTACACGTATGACCATATCATTGAGAGCTGGCTCTTTATCGGAACAGATGGGAGCGGGAACGAGCAGGGAACCGGGGAAGATTACCACGGAGCAATGGCGGACTTCCTGGTGCTGGCGGTGTTTGACAAGACAGATCAGACCTATGCGCTGCTGCAGCTGGACCGGAACACGGTGACGGATATCAAGATGATGCAGCCGGACGGAACCGCGTACGCAAGTGCGGACATGCCGCTTTGTACGGCGCACTGGTACGGGGGAAACCCGGAGCAGGGCTGTGAGAACACGGTGGACGCGGTATCGCGGCTTTTGGGGAAAGTGGAGATCGATGGCTATTACTGCCTGGGGATGGAGGACATCGGGACACTGAACCACGCGGTGGGAGGCGTGGAAGTAACAATCGAGGACGACTTCTCCGAATCAGATCCCACTTTGAAGATGGGGGAGACAGTTCTGCTGAATGATGAACAGGCAGTGAGTTACGTGCGCGGACGAATGGACGTGGCGGACGGAAGCAATACGAACCGGATGAAGCGGCAGCGGCAGTACATGGAAGCCTACCTCGCGAAGGTGAAGGAGAAGACAAGGGAGCATTCCTCCTTTATCAATGACCTGTACCATCAGATGCTGGACCTGGCGGTGACGACGATGACGGGAAGGGACCTGTCACGCCTCGCGAAACGTGTGGACCAGGGGGAGAACCTCGGGATCTTCACGATCGAAGGGGAGAGCACCCGGGAGTATTCGGAGGAAGAAGGGGTATATCATGCCAGATTTTATCCGGATAAGAGTTCAATTGAGGAAGTCATGAAGGAGCTGTACCACCTGAAACCGCAGGAAAAGAAAACAAAAAAGTAAGAAACTCCAAAAACAAGAAAGTAAAAATAATAAGGAAAATAACGATAAACCATACAAGGAGACTACAGACACAGCATGAAGGAGAATACGGAGATAACAACGCAGGCGGCAGGGCAGGAGGAGATGGAGATCGACCTCGTGGAGCTCCTGTACTACTTTTACAGCCGGATCGGGTGGATCATTGGGGCTTTCCTTATCGGCGGGATCCTGATGGGGCTGGTGACCTTCTTCCTGATCACCCCGAAGTACACGGCGACCTCCAAGGTGTACATGGTATCCTCGAACAGCGATTCCGTCCTGGACCTGTCGGACCTGAACCTGGGCACGTCCCTGTCAAAGGACTACGCAGAGGTGCTGATGAGCCGCCCGATCTATGAGGATGTGATTGAGGACCTCGGACTCGGCTATACCTATGAAGAACTGGATAAGATGGTGGAAGTGACATCCGTGACGGAGACGCGTATCCTGGTAATTAATGTGGAGAGCCCGGACCCGGCGGAAGCGAAGAACATTGCAAACAGCCTGGCGGGGATGGCAGTGTCAAGGCTTCCCGGGCTGATGGGGACGATGGAGCCGAGCCTTATCGAGTCGGCGATCACGCCGGATGAACCAAGCTCCCCGAGCTACGCGAAGAATATCATGATCGGGGCCCTGATTCTTGCGGTGCTTGTGATGGCGCTGCTGACGTTCCAGTTCATATCGGATGATACCCTGAAATCTACGGAAGACGTGGAGGCGGCGTTCGGGGTGCTGCCGCTGGCGGTGATCCCGGAGAGCGAGATCGAGGGGATCAGCGA
>CANRGB010000209.1 GCA_947630005.1 uncultured Lachnospiraceae bacterium | reverse complement strand
TTTATGATGCCCGTCTGGGAGTAGAGGACTCCGGCGAACGGATTGAACTTGCCGGAGCTGATCGTGTGCTTTAAGAGCTCCACGAGACGCTTCGTGCCGACCGGAAGATTCTGCGAGCAGATGATGTCCACCACGCCGGACGACATTCCCCACCAGTAATTGATCGCGCGGGTGGTGTCGTCATCGCTCTTCCAGGTTCCGTTCATGATCGTGCGGATCAGGTTCTCATAGAATTTGCCCCAGTGATACAGCGGCATCGCCAGATTCCGGACATGCTCTCCGTCGTAGTGGTAGATGCCGAAAAGCCGCGACGGCTGCTCCGGGATCACCATGTCTCTTCCGGAGATGCAGGAGGGAGCGGCCTTGCGGATGTTCTCCCAGATATCCACATTCTTCAGCGTAGACCATTCGAGGTACACCTTGGCGCGCGGATTGATCATCTTTGCGCCGAGCGCAAACGCGTTGATGTTTGCGATGTTGCCGAACAGCGGATAGTCCGCGACGTAGGAGAGGCGGTCATTCTCCGCCATGGCCCCGGCGATTGCGCCCATCAGGAACTTGGCCTCGTGCATTCTCGTGTAGTAGGTCCTTATGTATCGGTGCGAGGTGTTCAGCGAGCAGTTCAGAATGCGGACGTCAGGGTTCGCGACCGCAGCCTTCACACTGGCCTGGGCAAAGGTCGGCGTCGTCGTGAAAATGATGTTGCAGCCTTCGTAGATCGCCTTGTAAATGCAGTTTTCCACCGTGTCCGCCGTGATGTTCTCGTAGCTGCGGGTGACAACTTCATCCGGGAACGTCTGCTCCAGGTGCATGCGGCCGAGCTCATGCGCGTAGGTCCATGCGGAGGAGCGGGGAGTTTTTTCATATATAAATGCAATGTTCAGTTTGGGTTCGCCGAGCGCCAGAGGGATCAGACGGCTCAGAAGAGGCTTCTTCTCCGTGTTCGGATCCATCTTCAGCTCGATCTCCTCGTCATGCTCGAGCAGCTCGAACTCCTCCCAGACCTTGGCGACCGCCGTCTTCAGCTCAGCTGCAGACTGGGCGTCCGTCGCCTGGTAGCCGTAGAGCGTGATGTAGGCAAGGAACGCGTCTCCGGTCGTGATCTTGAGTTTGTTTCCGCCCTTTGCCTCGTAGGCGGACGTAAAGCGGGAGAAGATGGAGCTGAAGTTGAGCTGGTCGTCCTCGGTCCACTCTTCATCCGGCTGTTTGCCGACCGCTTCCTGCAGTCTGGCGAAGCTGCCCTCTTTTGAAAACCAGACATAGTTGATCTTCGATACCTTGTAAAAATCCAGAAATTCAAAATAAATATTGTTTTCTTTATCGCCGGTACGTTTCGGAATGATGCGCGTTACATAGCCGGGAATGGAGATGGCCTCATAATACTTCAGAACGCTGACGCGCTTGTTGCCTTCCTCCACATAAAATCGGTTCATATATTCGTAAGCCTTGATCGGGTCCCGGATTCCTTCGTTTTCGTGCGCCCTGCTCAGAGCGATCCATTTATGAGCGAATTCGGTGTTGTCTTCCAGAATCGGCATAAAATTGCCCGCAAAGGAACTGCTGCGCCCTTCATACCGGGTACCGACGATGTGGTCGATCGGAATCTGCACAAGGCCCAGAGATACCTGAGTCAGTGAGTCGGGTGAATCCAGAATATCGTCGAGAACCTCAAGAGTGGGTTTCTGGCCGCGCATCAGGCGGGCCTGGTAATCTTTCTTTCCTGCTTTTTTCGCGATGCTGTAATCTCCATATGACATAAATCGAATCCTCCTTCCGTTGGAAGTAAGTGTGCGCGGCGGCCGGAAACTGCCCTGTCGGCGCGTGAACATCCGGCGTGTGCCGCGGCAGCGTGCAAAACTTGCGCAGCGTGCTTCATTTCGTCAGGTGTCAATTCCTTATTATAGTGTGGATAAATGGGGAAATCAAGAGGGAAAATGGTTTGCTGTTGACAATGCATATTTTGAAAAGGTATAATACGGAAGCAGACTTACTGAAACAGCAGAAAAACAGGACCAAACAATCCTGATGAAACGACAGAGGATAGGAAACTATGGACAGGATAGCTGTTTTGATTCCGTGTTACAATGAAGCGGGGACGATCGCGAAGGTGGTCCGCGATTTCCGGGCCGCGCTGCCCGAGGCGGTCATATATGTTTACGATAACAATTCATCGGATCACACGGACGACATTGCCCGCAGGGAGGGCGCGGTCGTCCGGTATGAGTACAAACAGGGAAAAGGAAATGTCATTCGGAGAATGTTCAGGGAGATTGATGCCGCATGTTATATCATGGTGGACGGGGATGATACGTATCCCGCCGCGTCCGCTCCGGAGATGGCTGCGGCAGTGCTGGAGAAAAGGGCGGATATGGTGGTCGGGGACCGGCTGTCCTCCACTTATTTTCAGGAAAACAAGCGTCCGTTTCATAATTTCGGGAACGCCGTTGTCAGGAAGATGATCAATATGCTGTTCCATTCGGAGATCCGGGATATCATGACCGGGTACCGGGCGTTCAGCTATCACTTTGTGAAGAGCTTTCCAGTGTTGTCAACGGGATTTGAGATTGAGACCGAGATGAGCATACACGCGATTGATAAAAACATGCTGCTCGAAAATGTTGTGATTGCGTACCGGGACAGGCCGCAGGGAAGCAAGTCAAAGCTGAACACTTATTCGGACGGGCGAAAGGTACTGAAGACGATCGTCCGCCTGTTCCGCAATTACAGGCCGACCGCCTTTTTCGGGACGATAGCGGCCGTGCTGATCCTGCTTTCCGCCGTCTTTTTTACCCCTGTGCTGATGAAGTATATTCAGACGGGGGAGGTGCCGAAATTCCCGACG
>CANRGB010000208.1 GCA_947630005.1 uncultured Lachnospiraceae bacterium | reverse complement strand
CAAAAGGGGATGGGGCTGTTGGTTAATATGAATATGGGCGATAAACTAAAATCGTTACGACTGGAAAAGAAACTAACTCAGAAACAGATTGCTGAAAGAATAGGTCTTGCTATTAGTGCTGTATCTTCTTATGAATCCGGTACACGTTATCCATCTTATGATGTGCTTGTCAAACTGGCACGGATATTCCATGTATCTACCGATTATCTGCTTGGAATGTCAAATGCGAGAAATATTGACGTTACGGGATTAGATGATGATGAGATTGCTCTGATTTCACAGTTAGTAGAAATGCTGCGTCAAAAACATTAAGTTTACTTGCAGACACCGAAATTTATTGAAAATCCAATGTCTGCAAGGTTAAATTTTACAGTTAACAGAATCTTAAAATCCATCCCAGAGTATCAGAACAGCGCCCCGATCGCCCCGAACACTCCGGCGCTTCCGAGTCCCATGATGATCCCGGCGAGCATCACGCCGAGCATGACCGCGATCACGCTCGATTTGAAATCCATATTAAGGAAACTGGCCGCGAGCGTCCCGGTCCACGCCCCGGTTCCGGGAAGCGGAATCCCGACAAAGAGGAGCAGCGCCAGAAACAGTCCTCTGCCGGCTTTTGCCTGCAGGGCTCTTCCGCCCTTCTCTCCTTTCTCCACACAGAAGGTGAACAGTCTGCCGATCACCGGCATGTCCTTCCCCCACAGCAGTACTTTCCGCGCGAACAGAAAGATAAACGGCACAGGAAGCATGTTCCCGACCACGGCCACAATATAGGACGGGAGCAGCGGAAGTCCCAGGAACTGGGAATAGGGTACCGCTCCTCTCAGCTCAACGACCGGTACCATGGATATCAGAAATACAATCAAATAATCCATCTGTGTTCATCCTTTTTTATTATATTTCTCTCCTACTTCTCTTTATAATACAGCATGCAGTGGCAGTAGCCTTCGAACTCCGGATCCGCGATCTGATCCCTGAACTCTTTGCACATACACTTCGTATCCTCGGTGGTTTCAAGGCGGCACGGACAGTATCCGCCCTTTCTTTTCAGCCCTTCCCGGACAGCCGTCACCACCTCGGCGTTCTCATTCAGTCTGACTCTGCTCATTTTACCGCCTCGATCCTGGCACGTACCGACTCTTTCGGCTCATAGCCGACAGAGCTTCCGACCATTTCCCCGTTCTTGAAAAACGCAAGCATCGGGATGCTGACCACTCTGTATTTCATCGCGATGGAAAGCTGTTCATCCACATTTACCTTGCAGAATTTGACATCCGTCATCTCCTGGCTGAGCTCCTCCATGATCGGAGCGATCATCCGGCACGGGCCGCACCACTCCGCCCAGAAATCAAGCACAACCAGTCTGTCGGCGTTTGTTACTTCCGTATCAAAATTTTCTTCTGTCACAACGGTGATGCCGCCGTTTCCGCGTGTATCTGCCATCTGCTCTTCCATCCTTTCATCTTATCTGCGGCAGTCTGCCGCGCACTTCTCAAAAACCAGTATTATTTCACCACAATGTTCACGATCTTGTTCGGCACGTAGATTTCCTTGACGATCTTCTTTCCTTCCACGAGCGCCTTGATCTTCGCGTCCGCGAGCGCCAGACTCATCGCTTCGTCCTTATCGCAGTCCGCCGGGATCTCGACGACGCTGCGCACTTTTCCGTTGACCTGAACGCCGACCTGCACAAGCGCGTCGACCGTCTTGTTCTCATCGTACTGCGGCCAGGAAGTCAGCGACAGGAAGCCTTCCCCGCCGGTCTGCTCCCAGATCTCCTCGCAGATATGCGGAGCGATCGGGCAGAGCAGCTTGATGTAGGTGACAAGCTCGTCTTTCGTCAGAGAGCCCTTCGCATAGATATCGTTAAGCAGTCCCATCAGAGCCGCGATCGCGGTGTTGAATTTTGTATCTTCGAGGTCGTTGGAGACTTTCTTGATCGTTTTGTGGAATTTCGTCTCAAGCTCCGGCGTCACGCCCTCTCCGGAAACAATGTCGGTAAGTCCCGCGACTCTCTCAAGGAAGCGCTTGCAGCCCTTCACGGAGTTCTCGCTCCACGGAGTCGCCGCGCCATAATCGCCCATAAACAGCACATAGGTGCGAAGCACGTCCGCGCCGTACTCATCAACCACGTCGAGCGGGTCCACGACATTGCCTTTGGACTTGCTCATCTTGTCGCCGTCTGTTCCAAGGATCAGGCCCTGCGCCGTCCTCTTTGCGTACGGTTCCGGCGTATTGACCGCGCCGATATCATAGAGGAAATGATGCCAGAAGCGGGAGTAGATCATATGACGGGTCACATGTTCCATACCGCCGTTGTACCAGTCCACCGGCATCCAGTATTTCAGCTTCTCCATGGAAGCAAGCGCGTCCTTGTTGTGCGGGTCGATGTAGCGCAGGAAGTACCAGGAGGAGCCTGCCCACTGAGGCATCGTATCGGTCTCGCGTTTTGCCGCGCCGCCGCATTTCGGGCAGGTGCAGTTCACAAAGGAATCGATCTTGGCAAGCGGAGACTCGCCTTCCTGGCCCGGCTCAAAATTCTCTACCTTCGGCAGAACGAGCGGAAGCTCCTCATACGGAACCGGAACCACACCGCACTTCGGGCAGTGAATGATCGGGATCGGCTCGCCCCAGTAGCGCTGGCGGTTGAACGCCCAGTCCTTCATCTTGTACTGCACGCCCGCCTCGCCGACGCCGAGCTTTTCGAGCTCCTCGATCATGCGGGCAATCGAATCCCTCTTGTTCGTATAGCCGTTCAGGAAATCAGAATTGATCATCTTTCCGTCGCCTGTGTAGGCCGCTTCCTCAATGTTGCCGCCCTCGATGACCGGAATGATCTCAAGGCC
>CANRGB010000207.1 GCA_947630005.1 uncultured Lachnospiraceae bacterium | reverse complement strand
GCCGATACTCAGGTTGAACTTCCGCCGGACCATCGTCATGATATCCGCGTCAAGCCGTCTTCCGCCGACTTTCAGCGTCTGGCACAGGATCACTTTTCCCATCGACACGACGGCGATCTCCGTCGTATCGGCTCCGATATTGACCGTCATATGACCGCGCGGCGTGAGTACGGCGAGTCCCGCCCCCACGGCGTCCGCAAGGCCCTTGTCGACCAGATGGACGCGCCCCGCGTTGATTTTGCTGCTCATTACGTGAAAAAAGGCACGCCGCTCCACCTGTGTGATATCGCTTGGAACAGCGATATAAATCGTGCTGTTCCCTCCTCCGAAGCCGTTAAAGCGTCTCAGCGTATGGTACAGGACGAGTTCCATCTCTGTGGAGTTGGCGATCACACCATTTGCCATCGGCCAGACAACCTGCACATTCTGAGGCGTTTTTTCATACATTGCATATGCGGTATCTCCCACACCGAGCACTGCGCGCCCACGCATTGCTATCACATTTTTATCATAAAGAAAGTTTTTCCCGCTCTTGTCCCGGATTTTGATCGTATCCGTTCCAAGATCGATTCCGCACACTTTCTGAAACAGCATAGTTCATTCCCCTTATTTTCTGCGCCGGCCGTCAGTTTTCCCCTTCCTGCAGGATTCCCTGTTCCCGCATACTGACAGCCTGCCTGTCCCCGATTATAATATGATCCAGCAGTTCGATCCCGATCAGCCGTCCCGCCTCCATCACACGCCTCGTAAGCAGGATATCTTCCCTGCTTGGGTCCGGTATCCCGCTTGGATGGTTGTGGATCAGAATGATGCTGACGGCCAGATGCCTCAAGGCGCTGATGAAAATCTCCCTCGGCGAGATCAGCGACGCGCGCACAGTTCCCTTCGATGCGATTTCGTCGTGAATCAGCATCCCTTTGCTGTTCAGCATGAGTACGCGCAGGATCTCCTGCTCCTGGTGGCGCATCTCTTCCATATAATATTCCGCGACAGACGCCGGATCATGAAAAGAAAGCTTTAAAGAAGCCTGCGTCCGCGCGATCCTGCTTGAAAGCTCCGCGATGCACTTGAGCTGAACCGCCTTTACTTTTCCCACGCCGCGTATTTTCTGCAGGTCGGAAACCGACATGTGATAAATACCGAGAAGTCCCTGGCCACCTTCCCCTCCGGCCAGTACCTTCCGCGACAGCTCCAGCGCCGACTCCCCTCTGACGCCTGTGCGCAGTATCACAGCCAGCAGCTCCGCGTCAGACAGACTGGCGGCGCCTCCCGACAGACATTTTTCGTACGGCCGCTCCTCCTCGGGTATTGCCTTCATGGACAGGACAGCCGTTTTTTCTTCCGGTGCTGATGATGCAGCTTTGTTTTTCATATTGAATACCGTGTGCTCTCGTGGACCCTACACTCTGAATCACCTGAATTATTTTACCATAAATATCCGGCAAAGTATACACTTGTTTTCTAAAGTTTTTTTAAATTATAAAGCCCGCCGCCGCACAGAACACATCTTCCGCACGTCGGCAGGGCTTTTTATCTTCGCGCCAGCTCACGCGTGATATCTTCCCAGCTCACGCCTTTTTCAGCCATCAGCACCATCACATGGTACAGAAAATCGGAGATCTCGTACTTGATCTCTTCCGGATCCGGATTCTTGGCGGCGATCACGATCTCTGTCGCCTCCTCGCCGACCTTTTTGAGTATCTTGTCGATCCCCTTGTCAAACAGATAATTTGTGTAGGACCCCTTTTTCGGGTGCTCCCTGCGGTCGAGAATGACGGCAAAGACGTCCTCAAACACCTTCAGAGGATTGGTTTCCGCGCAGTCCCTCTTCAGGATGGTGCGGTAAAAACAGCTTCTGTTCCCGGTATGGCAGGCCGCTCCGATCTGGAACACCTTCGCGAGCAGCGTGTCGTTGTCGCAGTCGATGCGCAGCTCCCGCACATACTGAAAATGACCGGAGGTCATTCCCTTTACCCAGAGTTCTTTCCGGCTGCGGCTCCAGTAGGTCATGCGGCCCGTGCGGACGGTCGCTTCATACGCCTCCTGATTCATGTAGGCCACCATCAGCACCTCCTGCGTCCGGCAGTCCTGTACGACAACGGGAAGCAGCCCGCCGCTTCCGGTTTTGAAATCACTCCAGGAAAGCGACGCTTCGTACGTATGTACCGCGATCCCGGAATCCTTCAGGAAATGCTTCCGCTCCATAAAGTCGTCCGCTCCCATCAGCTCGCGGCTTGCGATGCCGCCGGCCTCCGGGAGACCAAGCACCCGAATGACGTCGTTTTCCTGATATCCGTCCAGGCAGAGCAGGACATCATCCCCGCCGGTATTCCATTTTTCAAGAATCTCTTTTTCCTGTCCTTCCGATACGGATATCTCTGCGTCGAGCCAGACAAGACCGCCCAGATACGCGCGGTATTCCTCCAGATCATCAAATTCATCCGCGGTGACGCAGGCCAGAATTTTCTCTTTTCCAAAACGGTCCGATACCTCCTGTATCATCGCGCGGTTCGTCTCTTTTGCAAAATTCAGAAAAATTTTCCGGCATCCGGCATACAGCAGTTTTTTGACGTCCTCCGGTCTCCGGATATTGCCGCCGCCGTACAGCGGAATATCCGAAGCTTCAGCGATTTTCTTGATCACGCCGATCGAAACATCATGCTCCGCGTCTCCTTCGGAGAGATCAAACAGCAGTATCCCGTCCGCACCGTGATTGCTGTACTGCTGCGCGAGCGCGGCGGCGTCCAGGCCGGCGTCTTCCGCGCAGGCTTCCATATCCGCGGCCGCTTTTCCGTGTTTCAGATAAAGCGGCACAAACAGTTCTTTCTTTTTCACAGGCTTTTCCATAGATCA
>CANRGB010000206.1 GCA_947630005.1 uncultured Lachnospiraceae bacterium | reverse complement strand
TATGAACATTCTGCTTATTACAGAGAAACATTTGAAGCGGCAGGAATCACGGCAGATCGGATCAACAGTACTCCGTTAGGGCAGTTTCCCACCTTAAACAAAGAACTGCTGATGGAACATTATGATGAAATCGTAACCGATCCAAATGTCAGACAAAGTGAACTGCGCCGTTTTGGAGAAAGATCATCAGACAGCATGGAGCGCTATCTCGGAAAGTACCACGTTGTTCATTCATCCGGCAGCACAGGCATACCGAGATATTTCCTTTATGACGAACGGGCGTGGGAAGAAGTGATCATCAGCGTGATACGCGGAGCGTTATGGGATCTCTCCTTTTGGGAAGTGCTGAAACTGCTTGCGGGAAAGCCGCGCATTCTGTATATTGCGGCGACGGACGGGCGCTACGGAGGGGCCATGGCGGTTCACGATGGCATACAGGGCGTTCGGGCGGAGCAGCGTTTCCTGGACATTGACACACCGCTTTCAAAATGGCTTGAGACCGTACAGGAATTTCAGCCCAATATTATCATTGGTTATCCGTCCGCCATTAAAATTTTTGCGGAACTTATAGAGACGGAAAAAGCAGCCGATAAGATTGAGCGTGTTGTTACCTGCGGAGAACCGCTCACTCCCGGAATGAGAGGCTATTTTGAATCCATTTTTGGGGCGCCCGTAATCAATTACTATGGCGCAAGCGAGTCCCTTGCCCTTGGCGTTGAGCATAACGCGGCAGATGGTATGATCTTATTTGACGATATGAATATCATCGAACTGATTGACGGCGAAATGTATATCACTTGTCTGTATAATTTTGCCCAGCCTCTTATTCGCTATCACATTTCAGATAAATTGATACCGAGGGTATCAAACAGCGGATTTACCAGTGTGGACGTTGTTCTCTGCCGGGAGGAAGATGTTCTGTGGTTTGAGACGAAGAGCAGCCGGGAATATCTGCACCCGCTTTCCGTCGAGGGGTTTTGTGTTGACGGGCTGCTTGATTATCAGTTTCGCAAGGATTCAGACAGCAGCTTTGAAATGATCGCCGAGCTTTCCGACATCACGCTTGGCGATCGGGTAAAACAGGCCGTTATCCGGCAGATGGAATCGATCCTTGAAAAAAACGGTTTGCGCGATATCGCATTTACGGTGCGGTTTGTCGATCAGATTTTACCAGATCCTAATACTGGGAAAAAAGCATTGATTCTACAAGGAGGAGTTTAATATGGAAGTCAAGAAGGAAATCAAAAAATACGAAGCATTTGTTTTGAACCGCCACTAAGAAAGGACAGTCGGAAATGTTTGAAAACAATCAGACAATCGAAGAAATAAAACAGAATATGGAAGATGCCGGTTATACAAGGGAGGAAATCGATACATTTATTCCGTTATGGCAAAGCGGAAACAAAACGGAAAGTATGAGATTCCTTTCCAAACAAAGGAAAGCATTGCTCGTGAACATTCATAAAAAGCAAGCGGAGCTTGAGCGCCTGGAAGGCTTGCTCACGGCTGCGCGGGGATAGGTTATGCTCACACTTTTTCCTTCAGCCTGTCAAGGAACAGCTTCGTCGCTTTTGAGAAAACCTGATATTTCTTTGTAAAGAGCATGACGTTGGAACGAAGGCTTGGTTCAAGAGGAATAAAGGTGAGCGGATGATCTCCGGCGGTGTTGATCAGTCCGTCAATACAAAGGGCATACCCGATCCCGGCCTCCACCATTAAGCCTGCGTTGAAAATCAGATTGTAGGTCGCAGCTATTTGCGGCGTTACCAGCTCATCCGAAAAAAATGTCGTGATCTTATTGCTGTTTGAGGTTTGACTCGGCATGATGAGCGGATACCCCGACAGTTCCTTGAAGGTTACGGATTTGCGTCCGGCAAATTCGGAATCCTTTCTCGCAAGGATTCCCCAGGTTTCATAGAACGGGAGTTTCAGATAATCGTAATGCGGATTTATTTCGGGTTCCAACAAAAAGCCCATGTCAAGCAGGCCCTTATCCAGCCGTTCGGTGATTGCGTCGGCGTTGGAACTGAAAAAATGAAACTTGATTTCGGGATATTCCATTTGGATTTCCCGAATCAACTGCATAATCCGGTAGGAACTTCGGTGTTCTCCGCAGCCGATAAAAACGTCGCCCGAAATCGTCTGTTCATTTTCCCGAAAAGCTGATTCTGTCTTTTCCATCAGCGACATGATCTCCTGTGCGCGGGAGCGGAGATAGGCTCCATCCTCCGTCAGCGTTACCTTCTTTTTCCCGCGGATCAGGAGCTGCTTTCCCAGAGTGTTCTCCAGATCCATCATCTGCTTGGAAAGAGTTGGCTGTGTGATATGGAGATACTCCGCGGCGCGGGTAATACTCTGTTCTTCCGCAATGGCAAGAAAATATTGTAACAGGCGTGTTTCAATCATGAGAGACTCCTCCGCTTATAATCATTCCTAAAAGTTATACAACTATATTCTACATAAGCATTTGCTATTAGTCAAGCAGCCGTGTAAAATAATTCATGTAAAGAGCCTGTCTGGTTACGGAGTGAACAGTAATATGTTTATACCCAATATAGACAGCAAGGGGAAATCAGCATGGAAGATAAACCTGAAGTAATACAAAAATTAAAAGAAGCTGGCATGGCAGACGAAATGCTTGCATTCTATCAATACTGTTGTGATACAAATGATGAACGCGGCCAGGAAAGGCTGCTGCGTCGATTTTGCAGAACCAAAAAACAGGCACTTGCAGAAGATCGGCAAAAACTATTCTGTCTGGATTACCTGATGACAAGAATTGAAAATATGTGAATGAAAAATACAGAGAAAGGGATGAACAGGCCAAAGTGAGCAGTCGCATTCTATACGGCAAAAACATCATAAAGAAATTCGGAGACAGCGAGGTGCTGCACG
>CANRGB010000205.1 GCA_947630005.1 uncultured Lachnospiraceae bacterium | reverse complement strand
TCTGAGACGAAAGAAAAAATTCTGGATATAACAGATCTTGATATCACATTCAGTACGACGGCCGGCAAGGTTCACGCAATCCGCGGCGTGGACATCGACCTGTTCAAAGGGGAGACGGTCGCGATCGTCGGCGAGTCCGGCTCCGGGAAATCCGTGACGATGAAGGCGGCGATGGGGATTCTGGCCTCGAACGCCACTGTAAACAATGGAACCATAAAATTCTCCTATCACCATGCGGACGGTACGCCGGAGACGGTCGATATTCTGCAGAAGGACAAGAAGTGGATCCGCAGCCATATCAACGGCAAGCGGATCGCGATGGTATTCCAGGATCCGATGACTTCCCTGAACCCGACGATGCCGATCGGAAAGCAGATCATGGAGGGAATGATCTGGCACTTCAAGACGCCGAAGAAAGAGGCGTGGAACAGAGCGGTGGAGCTTCTGAAAGAGGTCGGAATCGAGGACGCCGAGAAGCGCATGAAAAATTATCCGCATCAGCTCTCCGGCGGCATGCGCCAGCGTGTGGTCATCGCGATCGCTCTCGCCTGCAACCCGGATCTGCTGATCTGCGACGAGCCGACGACCGCGCTCGACGTGACGATCCAGGCGAAGATCATCGAGCTGATCCGCAGGGTTCAGAAGGAGAGAGGGATTTCTGTCATCTATATCACACATGATCTTGGCGTCGTGGCGAAGGTCGCGGACTACGTGAACGTCATGTACGCGGGCAGAATCGTGGAGAAGGGAAATATCAACGAGATTTTCTATGATCCGCGCCATCCGTACACCTGGGGACTTCTCTCGGCGATGCCGGATCTCGAAACGGATGACGAACGTCTTTACACGATTCCCGGCTCTCCGCCCAATCTGCTGCACGAGAAAGCCGGAGACGCGTTTGCGCCGCGCAACCGCTTTGCACTGGAGATCGACGACAAGCTGGATCCGCCGATGTTCCAGATCACAGAGACACATTCGGCCGCAACCTGGCTGCTTGACCCGCGCGCGCCGAAGGTGGAGATGCCGCAGGAACTGCGCGCGCGCATCGAGAGGATGAAGAAGGAGGCGAAACTGCATGGCAGCGAATTATAATGAGAAGCCGATCCTGACCGTGGAGGGACTGAAGCAGTACTTTAAGGTCAGCAGCAAATTCACCGTAAAAGCCGTGGAGAACGTATCCTTCAGGATCTATCCGGGCGAGACGTACGGCCTTGTCGGGGAATCCGGTTCCGGGAAATCGACGATCGGAAGAAGTGTGATCCGCCTCTATGATCCGACCGCCGGGAAGATCGTCTTCAACGGCATGGATATCAGCAGAAAGATTTCGCGGGAGAACAACAGAGCCCTGCGCATCCAGATGCAGATGATCTTCCAGGATCCGATGGCGTCCCTGAACCCGCGCAAGAAAGTCGAGGATATTCTCGGGGAAGGACTTGACATCCATCATATGTACAAAAACGCCGCGGAGCGGAAGCAGAAGATCGACGCGATCCTGGCGAAAGTCGGCCTCGCGCCCGAACACGCGTCCCGCTATCCGCACCAGTTTTCCGGCGGTCAGAGACAGCGTGTCGGGATTGCCCGCGCGCTGATCATGAACCCGAAGCTGATCATCGCCGACGAATGCATTTCCGCGCTCGACGTCTCTATCCAGGCGCAGGTGGTCAACCTGATGAAGGACATCCAGGAGGAAACCGGCACGGCGTACCTGTTCATCGCGCATGACCTGTCGATGGTAAAATATATTTCAGACCGGATCGGCGTGCTCCATCTCGGCCATCTCCTCGAGACCGGCACAACAGATGAGATCTTTTCCAATCCGGTTCATCCGTACACGAGGAGTCTGCTTTCCGCGATTCCGTCGCCCAACCCGGTTGTGGAAAAAAGCCGTGTCGCTGAGAGCTATGATTACCGTACGTCCGGGATCGACTACAGCGCCGGAACGGAACATCTGGTCTCCGGCACGCATTATGTGAAGTGTACGGACGAGGAGTTCGCGCGGTGGCTGAATGTCTAAAATTTCTTGACAAACAGAGGGTTTTTGACTATAATAGCTTGACTGCCGGCCATAGGAAAAACCGACGCTCCATGGCAGTTATATGTTTTGAGGGTTTGGGGCGCCTTAGTATCAGAAAAGGGTGATAGTAAATGGAAGCAAAAAAGAACTTATTAACGTATGCCGGGCTGAAGAAGCTTGAGGAAGAGCTGCAGGATCTGAAGGTTTTCCGCAGAAAGGAAGTGGCGGGAAAGATCAAGGAAGCCAGGGAACAGGGAGATCTTTCCGAGAACGCGGAATACGACGCGGCAAAAGACGAGCAGCGGGACATTGAGGCGCGTATTGAAGAGATTGAAAGAATTCTCAAGAATGCGGAAGTCGTCGTTGAGGACGAAGTGGAAATCGGCAGCATCAATGTCGGCTGTACCGTGAAGGTCCTTGATGAGGAATTCGATGAAGAGCTCGAGTTCCAGATCGTCGGTTCTTCGGAGGCGAACAGCCTCAAGGGCAAAATTTCCAACGAGTCGCTGGTCGGAAAGGCACTGATCGGCCACAGGGTTGGAGAGGAAGTCGATGTGGAGACACCGGCAGGCGTTATTCGATATAAAGTACTGGAGATTGAGAAAACCGTATAAGGGAAAGATTTCCGGGGAAGTTTTAAGAAAAGCAGCAGGCGGCCGACTCAGGACAGGAAGCTTTCGCAAAAAGAAAGAATCCTGAACGGATCGGCCGCTCCTGGACAGAAAGTTTTTCACAGAAGCGGCGCCCGGAGATATTCTGACAGGAGGAGAGTGAATAAAGTGGCAGAGCAGAGGAAGGAACAGCAAACCGATACGAAGCAGCTTCTGAAGGTGCGCCGTGAGAAACTGGCGGAGCTTCAGGCGAACGGGAAGAATCCGTTCGAGGTCATGAAATATGACGTGACGAATCACAGCATGGAGAT
>CANRGB010000204.1 GCA_947630005.1 uncultured Lachnospiraceae bacterium | reverse complement strand
AATGGAAAGAAAGCATATAGGACAGTTCACCAAGCGCGTTCTGACATCCTGCTTCTGACACTTTTTCATTCAATATGTTGGAAAAATATTGTTTCTCTGCGTCCGGAAGAGTTTTACTGTCCAGCAGTTCCCGATGTCTCCGAAATTCCTTTTTTATCACATATCTAAGAGCCTGATACATATCCTCCCATTTTTCATAATGGGTATCCTTGAAGGAAAGATAAATAACCGGATATTTTCCCTGATACTGTTTGTATACATCATCCTGATTCCAAATCATTTTTTCCCGAAAATACCCCGAAGTATCTTTTTCTGTCTTCTCAAAAAAGGTTTTTACCATATCCATCATCAGAGTTTTTCCAAAACGTCTTGGACGAGTGAATAAGTAAACTTTACTGTGGTCATCCAGAATGTCTTTAATAAACAGGGTCTTATCAACGTAATAGCATTCTGTAACAGTCTCCTTATAAGAAGTGATACCTATCGGGCAGGGAAGAAGTTTCGTCGTCCTCGGCTTTTCCATCCCTGCCGGCATATTTTCCCTTTTTATCGTTTCAGGAACCGCCGCATCCTCCGGAACCATCCAGTACCGTCCCTTTTTCTCGGCGCCCTCCATTTCTCCAGCCGCGCAAAGCTGTGCAATCCGACGCGTGGAAACCTGCCACCTGTCCGCCATTTCCTTCAAGCGAACCAACATACTCAGGCCCTCCTTTCCTGATTTTGTGCCTATTTTAATATTTTTTCCATTGATTGTCCATATAACTACTGAAAACAGGTGAAGATTTATTACTGTCTGGTTACATTTTATCAAACTAAAAGGTTTGACGCACTTTCTCAAACAGGATATACTTTGGATATAATTAACGAAACGCCTGCTCCTTGCTTGTCACTTACAGAAATAAATACAAAGAAGGTTTGATTATGGGAAACTATCTGAATCCGGGAAACGACGCTTTCCGCATGATGGTAAATGATGATATTTATGTTGACAAGAGCGGTCTTATCGCTTTTACCAACAGCAGAATCGGCAAAAAAATACAGGACTCATTCGGCGCTGAATATTTTTGATGAATTTTCCATGACAGCCCCCGGAAAGCTGGCAAAATATACCGGATTTACCGAAAAAGAAGTCCGCGCACTCTGCCGGTCATTCGGTACGAGGAGGCGGCTTTTCCTCCTGCTCGTCTGCGCGGCCCAGGTGCTGCGTCAGCAGCTGGTTTCCATGCCTGGGCCTGCGCATTTGAACCGGTGTATGATCTGTTGAAATGGAAGTTTATTTTATGCTTACAAATTTTTCTGTTCGCGGACTTTTTCCAGAAACCGGTACGCGAACTCCGGGTTCGACCAGTAATACAGATGCGGATACCCCGCCATGCTTCTGTCTGTCCCGTGGATGCAGCTCCACTGCCTGCTGCCGGCTGGCTTTTTCGCTGTGCAGGAACTGCCGGGATTCGTGCTGTCAAAGTAATGGAATTCATGGGCGCGTATCGTCTGTCCCTTTGCGAGAAACAGACCGGAGCGCTCCGCATCACCTGCTGTGTCTCCGGCTTTTTCCCCGGCGTTATGTTCAAAGGCGGTCTCTTTTCGCTCTGACGCCGAAGAAGTCTTCCCGCCATCGGCCGCCTCCAGCGTGATATACCCGAACCGTGACAGCTTCGGCGTCCGGTACGCCCTTCCTTCGATGCAGCCGCACATCGGATACGCGTTTCCTTCCATATCCTCCATCGTCTCATGCAGGTACATAAATCCGCCGCACTCCGCGAGGTACGGCATTCCCTTTTCGATCCTGTCCCTGATCTGCTCTTTCATCACCGTATTTTCCGACAACGCTTTTGCGTATAATTCCGGATAGCCGCCGCCGAGAATCAGCCCATCAGTCTGCTCAGGCAGTTTTTTGTCATGGAGCGGCGAAAACGGTACGATCTCAGCTCCCATCAGCTCCAGCAGATCGAGATTGTCCTGATAATAAAAGCAGAACACCTCGTCCATAGCAACCGCAATCCGCGCGCGCGGCACGGAAGACGTGTTTTTTTCGTTTTGGGATCGTTCCTCCTCCGGTTCCGGGCGCCAAATGCCGACAGTTTCTTCTGCTTCGTTTTGGGAACATTCCTCCGGTTCCGGACGCAGAGCGCCGACGGCCGCTCCTGCTTCGTTTTGGGATCGTTTCTCCGATTCTGAGTGCAGAGCGCCGGCGGCGGCTTCACACTCATGTTCCCGGTCTGGGCCGCCTGCCCCAAAGCCTCTGCAAAATTTTGCCGCCGCTTCCGGCATCCGCAGCTCCCCGTCCTGGTAATCCGCGGCGGAGTCCGCAAGAGCCAGGATTCCTTCCATATCGAGGCACTGCTCCAGCTCCGCTCCCAGACGTTCAATCCTCTGCCGCAGATCCCGGATCTCGTCCGGCGTCACAAGGCCGAGATGTCTGCTTTCGACCACACAGTCCGCAAGCCGCGGAACATAGCCATAAACGCGGACCCCGGTCTGCGCCTCGATCTGCTCTTTTAAAAGCATGCAGGTCATCTTCGTCGTCTGATTCAGAATGACGCCGCGGATCACCTCTTTTCCGAGCTGTTTCTGATAATCCACATAGCCGCGGATCAGCGGAATCACGGAAAGACTCATTCCCCGCGCGTTCACAACCAGAATCACCGGGGTATCGGTCACCGCGGCCAGATCGTAGGAGGACGCTTTCGCGGAGGTTCCGCCCAGCCCGTCGTAAATTCCCATGACGCCTTCGAAGACGGAGATCTCCGGAGTCAAAAGCCCGCCTTGCGAAGGAACCTGCTGTCTCTGCACGTCATAAATTTCTGTTTCTTTCCGAACCGTTCTTATTTCTGTCTCTTTCTGAATCGTCCTTATTTCTGTCTTTTCCTGAAGCGTTCTTCTTCCCTGCGACGCAGTCCTTGCAAACAGATAGCGCACCGTCCGCTCATCGGCAAAAAACGTGTCGAGATTCCGTGATTTTGCGCCGATCACCTTTGAGTGGAACATCGGATCGATATAATCC
>CANRGB010000203.1 GCA_947630005.1 uncultured Lachnospiraceae bacterium | reverse complement strand
TAGTCTGCCATTTCCGGGTCAAAAATGTTGGGCATCAGCTGATCCGCCATATCGATCAGCGTGACGGAAAGGCCCTTTTTCATCAGATTCTCCGCCAGCTCCAGGCCGATGAATCCGCCGCCGGCGACAACGGCTCTTTGGCAGTTTTCGGCGTAATCCCGGATCTGTACCGCGTCCTCAGGCGTACGGACCGTGAACACGCCGGGAAGCTTTGCTCCTTCTACAGGAGGTACGGCAGGTTCCGCGCCTACAGCGATGACAAGATGATCATAAGACACCTTTTCGCCGCAGACGGTGATGGTCTTGTTTTCGGCGTCAACAGCGGTGACTTCGCTTTCCGTGTGGACCGTGACGCCCGTAAGTCCTGTAAATTTCGCAGGCGTGTTGACGACAAGCTCTTCCCTGGTTTCGATCACGCCGCCCACATAGTAGGGCAGCCCGCAGCCGGCGTAGGAAATGTCTTTCCCTTTTGTGTAGATGACGACTTCTGCCTTGGGATCCTCGCGCTTCAATTTCGCGGCCGTTTTGGTCCCGGCGGCGACACCGCCGATAATGACAGTTTTCATTGACAGATACCTCCTCTTTAAAATTTTTTTATACTCTTGATTATACAGGGATTTCTGATAAAATCAAATTATTAATTATTATTAACTGATGAAATAAAAGAATCACCTCTGCTTTTTGCGGATGTCCGGCAGAGCATTGCCGACGGCGTCAATCAGCGGGAGAATGACAGCAGAAGAGAATGAGGGTTACTATGCTGGATTATCGGATCAAAACATTTCTGACGCTTTATGATGAGATGAGCTACCACAGGACTGCCGAACGGCTGAACATGACGCAGCCCGGCGTTACCCATCATATTCACTATCTGGAAAACTACTATGGCGCGAAGCTGTTCTCCTATGACGGGAAAACCCTGTCAAGGACGAAAAACGCGGAAATCCTGAAACGTCACATTGACAGTATGCTGGCCGAGGAGAGAGAAATTTTCCGGGAATTTTCCCAGAAGGAAAAGCTTGTTCTCAATGTGGGCGCCACAAAGACGATCGGGGAATTTGTCCTGGTGCCAGTCGTCCGGGAGTTTCTGAAGGATGAAAACCACAGTATAAACCTGACGGTGGACAATACGGAGACGCTTCTGCGGATGCTCGAAAACGCGGAACTGGATTTTGCCGTCGTGGAAGGGATTTTTGACAAATCCAAATATCAGTACCATCTGTTCCGGAAAGAAAAATTTGTCGGCATCTGTGCAAAAAATCATCCTTTCGCGGGCAGAAGCGTAAAGCTGGATCAGATCTTTGCGCAGACGCTGCTTATCCGGGAGCCGGGTTCGGGAACGAGACGGCTGCTGGAGCAGGCCATCTCCGACAAAGGCTTTACTCTGGAGCGTTTCCGGCGAGTGGTGTCCGTAGGGAATTTTTCGGTGATCACGGACATGGTGACCAGGGATCAGGCCATCACCTTTGCCTATGAGCCGATCGCGCACAGCAGCAGAGCGCTTGCCACGTTTGAGGTGGAGGATATGGAGATCAAAGGGGAATTTAACTTTGTATACTGCAACAGCAGGGCAGGGAGGAAGAGTATCCAGCTGCTGTTCGGGGAGGAGTGAACAGATTGCATTCAAATATCACGCCGGCGATTTCGAACGCCCTGCCTCTTTGCGGCTGTTAAATGAAACTGGAAGTGAACAGCAGAAATTTACTCTTTCTTATGTGGTGAAAAAGACGTATAATTAAGTAAACGAAAAACTGTTTTTTGGAGGTGAGGATATGGATTATGATGTCATTATTGTCGGGGCGGGTCCCGGAGGGATCTTCTCGGCGTATGAATTATGTTTGAACAGGCCGGATATGAGGATTGCGATATTCGAGGCGGGCCATGCCCTGCACGAGAGGAAATGTCCGATCGATGGGGAGAAAATCAAATCCTGCATCGGCTGCAAAACCTGCTCGATCATGTCCGGGTTCGGCGGCGCAGGCGCTTTCTCGGACGGAAAATACAACATAACCAATGATTTCGGCGGCACGCTGCATGAGTACATCGGGAAAAAGCGCGCGTACGAACTGATGCAGTATGTGGACGGGATCAATATGAAGTTCGGCGGTGCGGGAACGAGGCTTTACTCGACAGCCGGCACGAAGTTTAAAAAAGAATGTATCCGGTACGACCTGCATCTTCTGGACGCGTCCGTGCGTCATCTGGGAACGGACGTCAACTATAAGGTTCTGGAAAATCTCTATGCGTTCCTGGAGCCGAAGGCCGAGTTTCATTTTGACTCTCCGGTGGATAAGGTGGCCGTGACGGACTCCGGCTACACAGTCACAAGCGGCGGCAGGGAATACACCTGCGCCCGGTGCGTCATATCGGCGGGCAGGAGCGGAAGCAAATGGATGGAGAGCGTCTGTCAGGATCTGCATATCTCCACACGCTCCAACCGCGTGGACATCGGGGTGCGCGTGGAGCTTCCGGCGGAAGTGTTTTCCCATCTGACGGACGAGCTGTATGAGAGCAAGATCGTCTACCGCACGCAGAAGTACGAGGATAAGGTGCGGACGTTCTGCATGAACCCAAAAGGCGCGGTTGTGACGGAGAATACCAACGGGATCATAACCGTGAACGGACACAGCTACGAGGATCCGGCCAGACATACGGAGAACACAAATTTCGCTCTTCTGGTGGCGAAGCATTTCTCCGAGCCCTTCAAGGATTCCAATGGATACGGGGAATCCATCGCGCGCCTGAGCAATATGCTGGGCGGCGGGGTGATCGTCCAGCGGTTCGGAGATCTTATCCAGGGGCGGCGCTCGACTCCGAAGCGGATCGAGGAGGCATTCATCACGCCTACCCTGAAAGCGACGCCGGGCGATCTGAGTCTGGTGCTGCCGAAGCGCATCCTGGATGGGATCATCGAGATGATCTACGCGCTGGACAAGATCGCGCCGGGTACGGCCAACGACGACACGCTGCTCTACGGTGTGGAAGTAAAATTCTATAATATGGAAGTGGAAGTGAACGAGAAGCTGGAATCCTGCCACAAAGG
>CANRGB010000202.1 GCA_947630005.1 uncultured Lachnospiraceae bacterium | reverse complement strand
AAAGTGGATATTTAAAAACCCTGGAGGGGCAGTCTGCGCTTTTTTGGCCCCTCGGAAAGTTTTGTTTCACAGTAAAATAAAAGAAGCGTTGTTATAACCTGTGGTTGGAACTGATAAACCAATCGAGACTTCTCCTGCGGATGAAACAGGATTAAAATAGAGACAAGAAAACAAAAAAATAACAAACAAGACAGAAGGGGGATTTTACAATGGAATATATTACATTAAACAACGGAGTTAAGATGCCCATGGCCGGTATCGGCGTGTTTATGATGTCGCCTGCGGAGGCGGAAGCCGCGGTTGAGAGCGCACTGAAAAGCGGCGTTCGCCTGATCGACACAGCCAACGGCTATATGAACGAGAGCGGAACAGGGCGCGGCATCAAGAAGAGCGGCGTGGCAAGAGAAGAGATCTTTCTCGTGACCAAGCTCTGGCCGACCGTCTATGAAAAGGAAACAGCGGTGGAGGAAACGCTTGCAAGACTCGGCACAGATTATATTGACCTGCTGTTCCTGCATCAGCCTACAGCCAACTGGCGCGAAGGCTACAAGAATATAGAAAAGGCGGTCAGAGCCGGCAAGGTAAAGGCAATCGGCCTTTCCAACTTCCCGGACGAACTGCTCCGCGAGGCCATTGATACTGCGGAGATCAAACCTCAGATCGTGCAGGTGGAGGCGCATCCGTATTATCCGCAGACGGAGCTGAAAAAGATTCTTGCCGAAACAGGTATGGGGCTGATGGCCTGGTATCCGCTGGGACATGGGGACAAGAACCTGATTCAGGAGCCGATCTTTACAAAGCTGGCTCAGAAATACGGGAAGAGCAATGCCCAGATCATCCTGCGCTGGCATATCCAGAGCGGCAATGTGGTCTTCCCGGGGTCGAAGAATCCGGCCCATATCCGTGATAACTTTGACATTTTTGATTTTGCTCTCACAGAGGATGAGATGGCCGAGATCGCCAAAGTGGATAAAGGCGTGCGGTATTACACGGCGACTCCGGAAATGATTGCCGCCTATGCAAAGATGGAGCTGCAGCCTGATCTGTAAAGAAGTCTTTAACTGGCCGCAGGCAGAAATGAGGCTAAAGTTCATGCAGGAAAGGAAAATGCGATGAAAAAAATGATTGCGCTGATCCTGTCAGCGGTTCTTCTGATCCCGGCTGCCGGAAATATTTCTGCGGCAGCGGACACGACAGGTCAGAAGACAAGTCCAGACAGCAGCATAGTGATACAGGAACAGGACAGTCCCAAAAGCGTGGCCGCCGGGGGATCAGTTGTATTTTTTACATCAGATATCTCTCCGGATGGTATGATGGATGTTTATCAGGCGCTGAACTGGAAGCCGACCGGAAATGTGGCCGTCAAGCTTTCCACAGGAGAACCGCCCGCCAGCAATTATCTGCGGCCGGAGCTTATCAAGGATCTGGTACAGTCCGTGAAGGGAACGATCGTGGAATGCAACACCGCTTATGGCGGATCACGGACGGAAACCGCCATGCACATGCAGGTGGCGAAGGACCACGGCTTTACGGCTATCGCGGATGTGGATATTCTTGACGCCGACGGTTCTCTGGAGCTTCCTGTGAGGGGCGGAAGCCGGCTTTCAGAGAATCTTGTCGGTTCTCATTTTAAAAACTATGATTCCTACATTGTACTTTCCCATTTCAAGGGACACGCAATGGCGGGCTTTGGCGGAGCGATCAAAAATATTTCCATCGGCCTTGGCTCGAAAGAAGGAAAATGCCTTATTCATACGGGCGGCAGGAGCCATACCAGCCCCTGGGGCGGAAATCAGACTGCTTTTACAGAGTCGATGGCGGAAGCGGGGAAATCCGTATCTGATTCTCTGGGGAATGGAAAGAGGATCGTCTATGTGAATGTCCTGAATAATATTTCGATCGACTGTGACTGTGACGGAAATCCCGCCGAGCCGGACATCCATGATATCGGAATTCTGGCGTCGACAGATCCGGTCGCTATCGATCAGGCATCTATCGATCTGTGTTTTGCGGCGGAGGGAAGCGGGTCGCTGCAGAGGCGTGTCAGCCAGCAGAACGGACTGCATACGCTGGAGCATGCACAGGAGATCGGACTGGGAAGCCGTACATATGAGCTGAAAAATATTGCGGAAATTTCTGAAGAAACGGAAAAGCCGAAAGAGACGGAACCCAAGACAGAAAAACCGAGAGAGACGGAAAAGCCAAAAGAAACAGAAGCAGGGACAACCCCTCCGAAAGAGACGGAGCCGGCATCCCCGGAATCTGAGTCAAAAAATACGTCAGGTTCTGCACCAAAGCCGGAACCATTGCCCAATCCGGAAACCATACCGGATTCAAAGCCAACGCAGCCATCATCGTCTGCAGCCGAAAAAAAGGCGGAGCAGAACGCGAAAAATGCGATGGCAAAGGTGAAAATCACAAAATTCAGGGTAAAGAGTACAGGAAAAAGAAAAATCAGCGTATCTTGGAAAAAGGTATCAAAAGCAGCGGGTTATCAGGTACAGGTTTCTACCGCCAAGAATTTCAGGAACAGCAAGATTATTTTGAAAAAATTCCTGACAAAAAATTCAATAAATATCTCAAAAGGCAAGCTGAAAAGCGGGAAGACCTATTATGTAAGAATCAGAGCCTTTACCACATATAAGAAAAAGGGAAAAACTGTCAAGGTTTATAGTAAATGGAACACGGGATCCGGAAAAGTAAAGGTTCTGTAAAAATACAGAAAAGTATTGAGTTAAGAAATCCTCTCACTTTCCTTGAAATCAGCTACTGGCGCAGCATGTGGGGCGCGCGGGCGAGCAGGAGGAAAAAGCGCCTCCTGCTCGATTGGGTTTGTCAAGTAAAATGTGTAAATTTTTTTAAAATTATATATGGATTTATAAAAACGGATAACCAGCAGCAGTTATCCGTTTTTTAGTCAGATATACCGGCAGGGGGTATATCTCTGATATGCAGATCCTTCCATCCCTTTAAGGAGAAACCGAAAGGATCACAGGGGCTTTTCCATCCTTAATGCCTTTATGTAATCCATTGGCTTTCCCTCCGCGTTTGTCAGTCCAAACGGGTTTGTATGCAGACAGTGCCCCTC
>CANRGB010000201.1 GCA_947630005.1 uncultured Lachnospiraceae bacterium | reverse complement strand
AGGGCTACAATGTAGAGCTGCAGTACGCGGAGGATGATACGGCTATGCAGGTTTCCCAGCTTGAGAACTATGTGAGCAAGGGAGTTGACTGTCTGGTTATCGCCGCGATCGACTCAGGCGTTCTTGTAAACGCGGAGGCGCAGGCAAAAGAAGCGGGTATCCCGATCATCGCGTATGACCGTCTCCTTATGAACACGGACGCGGTTTCCTACTATGCGACCTTCGACAACAAGGGTGTCGGCACCGTTATCGCGAACTACATCAAAGAGGCGAAGGATCTCGACGCGGCGCGCGAGGCCGGCGAATCCTACACGATCGAGTTCTTCATGGGCTCTCCGGACGACAACAACGCGCTCTTCCTGTATAATGGTATCATGGAAGTTCTTCAGGAGTACCTGGACGACGGTACGCTGGTCTGCAAGTCCGGCAGAACCTCCTTCGAGGACACCTGTATCCTCAGATGGTCTCAGGAGACCGCTCAGGCAAACTGTGAGAATATCCTGACAGCGAACTATGCGGACGAGGATCTTGATATCGCCTGCACAGCATTTGACGGTTTCGCATACGGCATCAAGGCCGCTCTTCAGGGCGCGGGCTACACCGCTGATAACTGGCCGCTTGTAACGGGTCAGGATGCGGAAGTCATGGCTACCAAGAACATCATCGAGGGAACACAGACCATGTCCATCTATAAGGACACGCGTCTCCTTGCTGAGAAGGCTGTTTCCATGGTTGACGCGCTTCTTCAGGGCGCAGAGCCGGAGATCAACGATACGGAGCAGTATGACAACGGCATGATCGTAGTTCCGACTTACATGTGCACACCGGTTGCGGTTGATCAGTCCAACTATAAGGAAATCCTGATTGACGGCGGCTACTACACGGAGGATCAGCTTAAATAATCACGAAGCTGGAAAGTGCAGAGTTTATGAGGAAAAGCTTATAGGGCTGGTATACGGACGGCGGGGAAATCCGCCGCCCGTATTTATGAAAGAGGCCGCCGCTCTTTTCGCGGTCGGCGGCCGGAAGAAAGACAGGAGGAGTGAGAAAAGACATGTCTGAAATTATTCTGGAAATGAAGCACATTACGAAAGCATTTTCGGGCGTGAAGGCTCTCGACGATGTCAATCTCAAGGTCGAGAAGGGCGAGATCCACGCGCTGTGCGGGGAAAACGGAGCAGGCAAGTCTACGCTGATGAATGTTCTCTCTGGCGTGTATCCTCACGGCACCTACGAGGGAGACATCATCTACAAAGGCGAGACCTGTAAATTCCACAGGATCAAGGACAGCGAGAACAAAGGCATCGTCATCATCCATCAGGAACTGGCGCTCAGTCCGTACCTCTCGATCGCGGAAAACGTATTCATGGGAAACGAGCAGCTTTCCATGCGCGGCGTGATCGACTGGACGAAGACCAGAGAACGTGCAAAGACAGCGCTGGCACATGTGGGACTTGAAAATGAAAACCTGAACGCGCCGGTCAATACGCTTGGCGTCGGGAAACAGCAGCTGATCGAGATCGCAAAGGCAATGGCGAAGAACGTGGAGCTTCTGATCCTGGATGAGCCGACGGCGGCTTTGAACGATGAGGAATCCGCGCAGCTTCTTGAGATCATGCTGGATCTGAAAAAAGCGGGCGTTACCTGTATTATCATTTCACACAAACTGAATGAGATCAGTTATGTGGCGGATTCGATTACGATCATCCGTGACGGAAAGACGATCGAGACGCTCAAAAAAGGTGTCGATGAATGGTCGGAGGACCGTATCATCAAGGGCATGGTAGGCCGCGAGATGAACAACCGTTATCCGGCGCGTGAGAACTGCCCGATTGGTGACGTGGTAATGGAGGTAAAGAACTGGAGCGCGTATCATCCGGAAATCTCCGATAAGCAGATCCTGAAGAACATCAATATCAAGGTCCGTGCGGGCGAGGTCGTCGGCCTGGCGGGACTGATGGGCGCGGGGCGCACCGAGTTTGCGATGAGCCTGTTCGGACATTCCTACGGGCAGAAGATCACCGGCGAAGTCTATATGCATGGAAAGAAAGTCAGCACCAGGACGGTGAAGGACGCGATCGAGAACAAGATCGCCTACACGTCCGAGGACCGGAAAACGTACGGCCTGGTACTGATGGACGATATCAAGACCAACATGACGATGGCCGCCATGCGCGAATATTATTCAAAGGGGCAGATCGTCGACGAGCGCAAGGAAAATCTTGATGCGGAAGAATACAAGAAGAAGATCAATGTAAAGGCGACGTCGATCCATCAGGTGGTCGGTTCGCTCTCGGGCGGCAATCAGCAGAAGGTTGTGCTGGCAAAATGGATGATGACCCATCCGGATGTCCTGATTCTGGACGAGCCGACGCGAGGCATTGATGTCGGCGCGAAATATGAGATTTACTGCGCGATCAACGATATGGCGCGGGAAGGAAAGGCGATCATCGTGATCTCTTCGGAGATGCAGGAGATCATCGGTACCTGCGACCGGGCTTACGTCATCAATGAGGGCAGGATTGCGGGAGAGCTTGACTGCAGCCAGCTGATCCAGGAGAATATCATGAAATGCATCATGGCCAGCAACGGGAAAGGAGAAGAATAATGGAAGAATCAAAGAAAAAATACATCAATCTGGACATTAAGTCCTTTGGTATGATTGCGGCGCTGATTATTATTTTCATCATCTTTTATGTTCTGACGAACGGATCGAACGCGACGCCGACCAACATCAACAACCTGATCATGCAGAATGGCTATATCATCATTCTGGCGACCGGTATGCTGCTCTGTGTACTGACCGGCTATATCGATCTGGGCGTCGGTTCTGTCGTAGCGCTTGGCGCAGCCTGTGCCGCTAAGCTTGTGGTAGAGCAGGGCTGGGCTGTACCGCTTGCATGGCTGGTAGCAGTTGGCGTCGGTCTGGCAGTCGGTATTTTCGCAGGTGTTTTTATCGCCTATCTTGATATCCCGCCGTTCGTTGTGACGCTGGCCACGATGCTTATGGGCCGCGGCCTTACCTACACGCTGCTGAAATCTCTGACGGTTGGTCCGCTTCCGGCAGATTATTCCTTTATCGGCGTCGGTTTCCTTCCGACGATCAAGATTCCGTTTGGTGATGGCAGTATCGATCTGGTGTGTATCGCGGTCGCCGCGGTGGTTTCCGCCGGCCTGATTCTTATGGAACTCAATACGATCCGGACGAA
>CANRGB010000200.1 GCA_947630005.1 uncultured Lachnospiraceae bacterium | reverse complement strand
GCATGGAGGGAGGAAACCTGCTCCTTGTGGAGATGCCGTTCGTGCAGTGGACGGAGTCCATGTACCGGGATGTGGAGCGGATCATCCGGAAGCAGAAGCTGACGGTGACGCTGGCGCATGTGGAGCGGTACCGGGAGTTCCAGAAGGACAAAGGCGTGTGGAACGCGGTGTTCGACCTTCCGCTGTACCCGCAGATCAATGCGGGGAGCCTGCTGAGGTTCCGGAGTCGTGGGTTTGTGCTGAAGTTCTTGAAGGCGGGACATAAGGTACTGCTGGGGAGCGACTGCCACCATTCGGAATACCGACCGGTGAACCTTGCGGCGGGGCGGGAAGTGGTCCGGAAGAAGCTGGGAGAGGAAGTCCTGAGGGAGATGGACCTTCTGGGAGAGGAGCTGTGGGAACATGCAGGGAAATGACGGCAGCCGGGAGAATCAGGAGACTGTGGAAAAGGCCGGGACAGACGAAAGAATGCATGGAACCGGAAGCGGCTCCGGACATTACGAACACAGGCACGAAAGCGGCTCTGGGCATCACGAACATGGACACAGCCATGAGAGCAGTTCCGGGCACCATGTACATAGACATAAACATCATAAGCATCACAGGAAAGAAACCCCTGCGGAAATCCGGAAGAAGAAGCAGATTCATGCCGCCATGTTTGCAGTGACAGCAGCCGTCCTGGTAATTCTCTTCTGGTTGGTCCTTAAAAATGCCGAAGGGATGCTCATAAAAAAGAAGCTGGAAGGCGCGCTTCCCGAGACAGAGGAAGAGATGACAGAGATCCCCATGTACCGGCAGGTGCAGGGGAAGGTGAAGCTGAACGGCACCACCTATACCTACGACCACATCATTGAGAACTGGCTTTTTATCGGTACAGACGCCAGCGGGAACGAGCAGGGAACCGGGGAGGACTACCACGGAACGATGGCAGATTTCCTGGTGCTGGCGGTGTTCGACAGGACAGATCAGACCTACGCGCTGCTGCAGCTGGACCGGAACACGGTGACGGATATCAAAATGATGCAGCCGGACGGAACTGCGTATGCGAGCGCGGACATGCCGCTTTGCACGGCGCACTGGTACGGGGGAAACCCGGAACAGGGCTGTGAGAATACGGTGGATGCGGTATCGCGGCTCCTTGGAAAAGTAGAAATTGACGGCTACTACTGCCTGGGGATGGAGGATATCGGGACACTGAACCATGCGGTAGGAGGCGTGGAAGTGACGATCGAGGACGACTTCTCCGAATCAGATCCAAGTCTTAAGATCGGGGAAACGGTGCTGCTGAATGATGAGCAGGCAGTAAGTTATGTGCACGACCGCATGAATGTGGCGGACGGAAGCAATACAAACCGGATGAAGCGGCAGAGGCAGTACATGGAAGCCTACCTCGCGAAGGTGAAGGAGAAGACGAAGGAGCATTCCTCCTTTATCAATGACCTGTACCACCAGTTGCTGGACCTGGCGGTGACGACGATGACGGGAAGGGACCTGTCACGGCTTGCGAAACGTGTGGACCAGGGGGAGAATCTCGGAATCTTTCGGCTTGAAGGTACCTATGGAGAAGAGCTTTCAGATGCGGATGGCCTGTACCATGACCGGTTTTATCCGGATAAAAGTTCGATTGAGGAAGTCATGAAGGAACTGTACCACCTGAAACCGCAGGAAAAGAAAACAAAGAAATAAAGAGAAAAGAAAATTCCCAAATAAGAAGATACATAAAAGAAATGAAAATAAGACGATATTAAGGAGACTACAGACACAGCATGAAGGAGAATACGGAGATAACAACGCAGGCGGCAGGACAGGAGGAGATGGAGATCGATCTCGTGGAGCTCCTGTACTGCTTTTACAGCCGGATCGGATGGATTGTTGCGGCCTTCCTCATCGGCGGAATCCTGATGGGGCTGGTGACCTTCTTCCTGATCACCCCGAAGTACACGGCGACCTCCAAGGTCTACATGGTATCCTCGAACAGTGATTCCGTCCTGGATCTGTCGGATCTGAACCTGGGTACGTCCCTGTCAAAAGACTACGCGGAAGTGCTGATGAGCCGCCCGATTTATGAGGACGTGATTGAGGATCTGGGGCTTGGCTATACATATGAAGAACTTGACAAAATGGTGGAAGTGACGTCCGTGACGGAGACGAGAATTCTGGTGATCAACGTGGAGAGCCCGGACCCGGCGGAGGCGAAGAATATCGCAAACAGCCTGGCGGGGATGGCGGTATCAAGGCTTCCGGGGCTGATGGGAACAATGGAGCCGAGCCTGATTGAGTCGGCAATCACGCCGGATGAGCCAAGCTCCCCGAGCTACGCAAAGAACATCATGATCGGGGCCCTGATCCTTGCGGTGCTTGTGATGGCGCTGCTGACGTTCCAGTTCGTATCGGATGACACATTAAAGTCCACGGAAGACGTGGAGGCGGCATTCGGGGTGCTGCCGCTGGCAGTGATCCCGGAGAGCGAGATCGAGGGGATCAGCGAGCGGAAGGAGAAAAAGCGCCCGGAGCTGCATGGGAAGAAGAAACGGAAGTCCGGGAAGGAATAGAGGAGGAAGCGGGAAGTGGAAAAGGTAACGATAGCGAACCTGGCGGACCCGCCGTACGCGGTGGAGGAGGCGGTGAGCCGCCTGCGGATCAACGTCAGTTTCCTGAGGAATGACATAAAGAAGATCATGGTGATCAGCACGATGCCGAACGAGGGGAAGAGCTTTGTGTCGATGCAGCTGTGGAGGCAGATGGCGCTGGCCGGGACGAAGGCGGTGCTGGTGGACATGGACCTGAGAAAGTCGGTCATTGTGGAGAAATACGGGATCGCGCCGGAGAAGGGGAAGCTGGTAAAAGGGACCTCCCATTACCTGTCCGGTGCGGCGGAGATCCCTGAGGTAGTCTGCCATACGAATCTGGAAGAGGGGGATATCCTCCCGAATGTGGAGAATGTGGTGAACCCGTCGATCCTGCTGGAGGGGAAGCGGCTGGAGGAGCTGCTGAAGAAGCTGGGAGAGGAATACCGGTATGTGCTGCTGGACAGCCCGCCGCTGGAGCTGGTGTCGGACGGGGAAAGAATCGGGAACCTGTGTGACGGGGCGGTCCTGGTGGTGCGCGGGGGAGTGACCTCGAAAGGGATGGTAAAACACTCGATCCGGCAGCTGGAGAGGGCAGGCTGCCCGCTCCTCGGGATCGTGCTGAACCGCGTGGGCGGTTCGGGAAGCGGGTATTACT
>CANRGB010000199.1 GCA_947630005.1 uncultured Lachnospiraceae bacterium | reverse complement strand
ATGATCAGGAATCATCTGCATTTGATGAAGTCATGAACGTATTGAAATGTTATCCTGGCTTTGAGAAATTACGGTTGAATGATGAGACAGTGCTGTCTCTGCCTGGACTTGAGATTTACCAGGATCAACGGAAGGCTTACCGCAACCGGAGGGAAATCAATCTGACAACAAAAGAATACGATATTCTCTGTCTGCTGGCGGCAAATAGAGGCCGTGTACTGACGTATGAGCAGATATATCAGCGGGTATGGGGCGAGGAGTTCTTTGGCAATGAAAACAATACCATTGGATGCCATATCCGTAACCTGAGAGAAAAATTGTATGAGGCATCCCTGGAAACGTCCATTATTATTCGGTGTGTGCGTGAAGTGGGGTACTGCCTTGAGATCGAAAATCAATATAATTTTCCCATCGACAAATTTCTCTGGGGAAAGCTGTAACTGTGTGTCGTGCTGTCCCCAAAATGGGGGCAATTATGGAAACACCACGCTCCGGGACGGGCTGCCTGCCGCCCGGAAAGATACATCTGTTCTGTACATACTGAATGGATTTCAAAAAAGAACCGCCTTTTGCGGTTGGCCGGCGGTGGTGTGAATCAGTGTTCTGCCGAAACGGAACGCAGGCTGGCAGCCCCGCTGCTTACAGCGGAGCTGCTGGTTTTGCCGGAGCAGCCCGTTCGGCAAACCATTTCTGTACTGTCTCCAGACTGACGCTGACCGCCCGGGCAATCTTGTCGGCCGGCATACCCATGTCATGGAGTTTATAAGCCGTTTGTCTGGCTTGCTTCTGTACTTCGTCCTCGATCTCGTCCCACATTAACATTTTCAGTGCTTCATGCATGGCAGGAAACCTCCTTTTCTGCGGGGGCTTTTTGCTTAAGTTGTACTCCCGCTGAAAGTCCAGATCCGTCCGGTTGGCGGACAGTTCCAGTTCCGCGGCGGCACAGAAAGCGGGATGCCACTGGATGTCCGCGTCGGACAGCGTTATGTTTTTATCAGTCACTGGCAGCCTCCTTTGTTCTTACTCTGTATTTTCCAAATCTGCCAAAAGCGTGCTGCAGAGCGTTCTTGTTATGATTTTATTATACAAGGCGGCAAAAGGGTTTTCAATCAAAATTTTCAGTTCTCTTTTCCATCTGAAATTTGTGATTAGTGAGAGAGTGAATATTTCGCGCTGTGAGGGCCGCCGGTACGCTTTTGAGATCCACCAGTACATGTAAGAGATCCACCGCTAATTAATTCGTACAATAGATCCATCTGAAGCCATATGATATCGCGGCTTTTGCCAGGGCAGCAGCTTCCCCTCGTTAAAGCGGTTCTGACAAATCCCGGGGGGCCTCGCAAGTGAGAGATCAACAGGGCGAAAGAATCAGAAAAGAACGATACATTGGAATTGGGGGAACAAGTCATGAAAATAAAAGTAACTGACAGCAATAATACAGTCATTTTTGAACTGAACGATACGCCGTCTGCAAAGAGCCTTTATGAAATGCTGCCCATAGATGTTTCCGTAGAGAATTATTCAACCAATGAGAAAATATTCTATACGGATGAGAAAATCGATACGGATGAAGGTATCGAGGGAAACTGCAAAGCGGGAACACTTGCATTGTTTTCTCCTTGGGGGAATGTGGTTATGTTTTACGGTCCTTTCCGCTCCTATCCGGGGCTGTATATTTTGGGCGAGGCAATTGAGGGAACCGGACAGATAAAGAAGTTGTCAGGAACGGTTCATGTTGAAGCGGAGGATTGAAAATGCGTGATGTTATCATAACAGCTGAAAATGTGAAAATCAGAGCCATCCTTAATGATACGGCGGCGGCAAGGGATTTTGAGAAAAGGCTGCCGTTTACCTGCAGCGGATTTGATTCCGGCATTGATTATTGCTGTAGCGCCAAAGATGGGAAGTATGATCCAAAGGAATTGCAGACCGGCTGGAAAAACGGAGATATTAGCCTTGGCGGAGGATGGTTTGCCATACTTTATGGCGGTGAGGAAAAATCGGATGCCTACAAGGATATGATGATCATCGGACATATTTTTGATGATGATCTGGAGCTTGTGGAGAAACTGCCGGAACGGGTATCATTTACTGTGGAAGTTGCATAGAAAATAGAAAACAGAAATTGAGATTCGACCTGTGGACATTTTCGGACGCTCACAGGTCTTTTTTGTAACAGAAAAAATACCCCACCTGCTCTGCGGATGGGGGTAGATCTTTGCGGCAACGGATATAATCTTGCAGAGTTTGATACAAAACCAAAGAAAAATTGAAAAGTGCACCTTTGCGGTGTAATTTTTGCTTGCGGTGTAAAATGTGTGCAGGGTAATACCGGTAGGTTTATAAACGCTCTGCCTTTTCTGCGCCCAAATGACCTTGAAGCGCTTGGATAAATGTCTGCATAGATTCAGATGGTTTTTTGCATACACGATCCCATAGGGCATTTTGTAATTCCACTCCATGGGAATCGTCACAATAGATGGGTGGACATCTTTCCAGATATCCAGTGTTTCCATCACATAGCCCATCTGTTCGCATTCATTGAAAACGCCGGTATCATAAAAATGTGGCGTGTCAAACAGTGTGATCTGCGGATGCTGCATTTCAATTTCATCCCGCATTTTATTCAGTACAGGAGAATCCCCCCGTTTCACCAGCATAAAAGTTTCCCCGTCAAGGTCTTTCCATAATATAAGTTCCTTTTTGGACAGCTTATGCTTTCGAGGAACCGCAATACAGCAATCAACCGGCGTGAGCGGAAGTATATTGTATCGCTCTTTCCATGTCAGTGAATCACAGGGGCCGACAAAGCAGTCAATCTCGCGGCCAAGAGAATCCAGCATGGTTTCCATACTGGAAGGGCTGTCGTCAAAGGGAACGATATGAATCGTGACAGACAGCGTACCATCGTCGACCTTCGACCACAAATCGACCAGTGTTTTGCAGGGCCGCAGGATGGATGTGCCGACACGAATTGCCTGCTGTTCATCACTTGCGATCTGACGGGCGCGGGCAATCGCCTGCTCCGATTGTTTGATGATCTTTTTTGCGTCTTTACAGATGGAACGTCCGGCGGCGGTCAGCTGCGTACCTTGATTAGTGCGCTCGATCAGTTTTACGCCGATGCGCGATTCCAGCTTGTTGATCTGATTCATGACTGAAGCCGGTGTAATATATAGTTCCTTTGATGCTTTCAGGAAACTTCCTTGTTCGGCTACGGTAATAAAAGTAGTCAGTTCCCGG
>CANRGB010000198.1 GCA_947630005.1 uncultured Lachnospiraceae bacterium | reverse complement strand
GGAGAATGAAACATGGAAATACAGCTGTGGCGTGAGATTTTGATGCCATATGATCTGGCAGTCAAGGAACTTACTTTCAAGTTTGAACATTTAATTTATGAACACCGGAGCAAGGGACTGTATTCCCCGATCGAACAGGTAACCGGCCGCGTCAAAACAATATCGAGCATTCTCGACAAAGCCCAGAAAAAAAAGATCACAATCGATGAAATCGAGGATCGTCTGGTCGATATCGCTGGCGTGAGAATCATATGCCAGTTTATCGAAGACATCCAGCGGGTGGTGGAGATCATCCGAAAGCGGAAAGATATGACGGTCATCTCCGAGCGGGATTACATCAATCATATGAAGGAAAGCGGATACCGCAGTTATCACGTGATCGTCAAATACCGGGTCCAGACTTTGTCCGGAGAACGGGAGATCAAAGTAGAGATACAGATCCGGACGCTGGCGATGAATTTCTGGTCGACGATCGAACACTCGCTTCAGTACAAATACAAGAAAAACATTCCGGATCATATCCGCGAGAAACTGACGACCGCGGCGGAGGCTATCATTGTGCTCGACAATGAAATGTCCTATGTGCGCAGCGAGATCATGGATGCCCAGAATTCTTTCCAGATTCAGACAAACCTGGTCTCTGACATTCTGAATACGATCCAGAATCTGTATCGTCTGGCAAACAAGCGGGAAGTCATGAAAATCCAGGATGAATTTTACCGGATCTATGAACTGAACGACCTGGAGCAGCTTCAGCGTTTCGGGCGGGAGCTTGATATCATCGCGGAGGGCTACCGCGCGCAGCTTCTGACGCAGAATATCTGAGCGTCGAAACGATACGGACCGGGAGAGGCCCAAAGAAAAATCAAAGAGAAAACTGAAAAGAAAGCCTTGAAAATAAAGGCTGACAAAAATACAAATCACAGGACAGGAGAGAGCGTATGGCGGCAGCCGCACTTCCGGCTCTGTTTCTGGAACGTATGCAGAGACAGCTGGGACCGGATTTTGAGAATTTCCTGAAAGAATATCAGAAAAACAGTTTTTGCGGCCTGCGGGTAAATACGGGCCGGATTTCCGCAGCCGGATTCTGCGGACGGTCTCCTTTTGAGCTCAGGCCGGTGCCATGGACGGAAAACGGGTTTTACTACGACCCCGAACGAGATGATGTGACGAGGCATCCTCATTATTTCGCGGGACTGTACTACATACAGGAGCCAAGCGCGATGCTGCCGGCTTCAAGGCTGCCGGTCGAACCGGGGAATCTGGTGCTCGACCTGTGCGCCGCCCCGGGAGGAAAATCGACGGAACTTGCGGCCAGGCTGCAAGGAGACGGCCTTCTGATTGCGAATGATGTGAGCGCGACACGCGCGAAGGCTCTTGTGAAAAATCTTTCCCTGTGGGGGATCTCCAACTGCTGTGTGACAGCGGAGACGCCCCGGAAGCTCTGGCAGTCGTTCGGCTGCTGTTTTGACCGGATCCTGGTCGACGCTCCGTGTTCCGGCGAGGGAATGTTCCGGAAAGACGCGTCGCTTATCAGAAGCTGGGAAAAACAACAGCCCGAAGCGTACGCGCCGCTTCAGAAGGAGATTCTGGAATACGCGGCGCGGATGCTGAAGCCGGGCGGATTTCTTCTTTACTCCACCTGCACGTTTTCCGAGGAGGAGGATGAACAGACGGTCGCCTCGCTTCTCTCGTGCCATCCGGAGCTGAGCCTGGAGAGTATCGAACCGTATTACGAAGGATTCACGCCCGGAAAATCCCCCCTGCAGAAATGCGTCCGCGTCTGGCCGCACAAAATGAAAGGGGAAGGGCATTTCCTGGCACTCTTTCGCAGGAGTGCCCGCACGGATTTGCCAAAAAAAGGAAACGAAGCTCCGGTTTCCGGCGCGTCTTCCTCTTTCGGAACCGGTTTTTCGGAAATAAAAGATCTGAGAATCAGGGATCCGGAAGCCGAAAAAAGCCTGTGGAAAATTCCTGCGGAGCTTAAGGCGTTTCTGGACCGTATTCCCCAGGATCTTGGGCGCGGGAAGCTGTTTTTAGAGAAGAACGGCCAGTGCTACCTGCTGCCGCCGTACCGACTGCCGTCCGGACTCCGTTTCCTTTGTACCGGACTGTTCCTCGGGACATTGAAAAAAGGCCGGTTTGAACCGTCTCAGCCGCTGGCCATGGCGCTTGACGCGTCTTCGTTTGACCTTGTGCTGGATCTGCCGTCCGCGGATCTGCGGATCATGAAATATCTGAAGGGCGAGACGATCGAATTTGATCCGGGAGAGCTGAAACATTCCGGCCCAAAGGCAGGCTCCGGATGGACGCTCGTCTGCACGGACGGCTTCGCGCTTGGCTGGGGCAAAGCCGCGGACGGGAAACTCAAAAACAAGTACAGCCCCGGATGGAGGATACAGTGATGACACCCATGCGCATCGACCGGTTTCTCGCGCAGTGCGGGGCCGGCAGCAGAAGCGAAGTGAAACAGCTCCTGAAAAAGGGGCTTGTTCTTGTGAACGGAATAACGGCAGAAAAACCGGAAACAAAAGTGATTCCCGGACAGGATCGCATAACTGTGGCAGGGGAGCCGGTCTGCTATGAACCGCATGAATATGTGATGCTGCATAAACCGGCCGGCTGTGTCACGGCCGCGCGGGATGCGCGCCACAAAACGGTCATGGAATACCTGGGCGCAGAATATCAGGCGGATCCTGCTTCCGGACAGAGCGCTCCCGTCCTGCACAAGGCGGATCTTGCCCCCGTCGGCAGGCTCGACCGGGATACGGAGGGGCTGCTGCTTCTGACCAGCGACGGGGATCTGGCGCACCGGATGACCGCTCCGAAAAGCCATGTGGACAAGACTTACTTCGCAAAGGTGCGGGGATTTGTGGACGAGGAGGATATTCTGGCATTTGCCTCAGGCCTTGAGATCGGAGAGAAGCATCCGACGCTTCCGGCAAAGCTTGTGGTCCTGAGCGGGGGCGCCATGTCGGAAATCGAACTTACCATACAGGAAGGAAAATTTCATCAGGTAAAGCGTATGTTTGCAGCCCGCGGCAAAGAGGTGCTGTATCTGAAGCGGATCTCCATGGGAGGAGTCCGGCTTGACGAATCGCTTCTTCCCGGACAATGGAGAAGACTGACCGCGGAAGAGATCCAGACGCTGTACGATGCGTGCGGGCTGCCGCAGGGACATGATACGAAAGGACGATAAGATACATGATGAATCAGAAAAAGGCCGTGATATTTGATCTTGACGGGACGCTGATGGATTCCATGTGGATGTGGAAGGCGATCGATATCGAATATCTGGG
>CANRGB010000197.1 GCA_947630005.1 uncultured Lachnospiraceae bacterium | reverse complement strand
TTCGGTTTCTACAGCGCAGTGAACATCGCGACAGACGCGATCGACTGCATCCATACGACGGCTGCGTCTCACAACCGCGTATTTATCGTTGAGGTCATGGGCCACAAGGTAGGCTGGCTGACACTGTATGCCGGCATCGCAGGCGGAGCTGATATCATCCTCCTTCCGGAGATTCCGTATGATATCAAGAAGGTCATCGAGGCGATCGACCGCAGAACACAGGCGGGCAAGGGCTTTACCGTTATTGCTGTCGCCGAGGGTGCGATTTCCAAGAAAGACGCGAAGCTGAGCAAGAAAGAATATAAGAAGAAACTGGAAGAGAGAAATTATCTGTCCGTAGCGTACGAGCTGGCGGATGAGATCAAAGCGGCGAACGGACCGGAAGTCCGCATTACGATTCCGGGACATACACAGCGCGGCGGCAGCCCGTGCCCGTATGACCGTGTGCTTTCCACCCGTATCGGCGTGAAGGCGGCGGAGCTTATCATGAAGGAAGAGTACGGCTACATGGTAGGTATCGTCAACGGCAAGATGAAGAAGATTCCGCTCGGCGAGGTGGCCGGCAAGCTGAAGGTTGTCTCCCCGGATGATCCGATCATTGCGGAGGCGAAGCTGCTTGGCATCAGTTTTGGCGACTGATCGCGGAAAAAACAGACAGGAGAACATATCCGGCGGGCAAGAAAATTGCCCGCCTTTCATCGTGCGCAGGCCCGTGTAAGGAAGTCAGCTGCTGACGCAGCACACGGGCCGCGCGGCGAGCAGGAGGAAAAACCGCCTCCTACTCGATCACCGGTGCCCGCGGCGGCGGCCTGCGGATACGGAACAGGAGGGCGGAGATGGGCTATACAGCATTATACAGGAAATTTCGCCCTGATACTTTCGCGGATGTGAAGGGTCAGGATCATATCGTGAAAACATTGAAGAACCAGATTCAGGCGGGGCGCATCGGCCATGCGTACCTGTTCTGCGGCACCAGAGGCACGGGGAAGACGTCGGTCGCGAAGATCTTCGCGCGGGCCGTCAACTGCGAGCATCCTGTGGACGGAAGCCCCTGCAATGAGTGCGCCGCCTGCCGTGCGATCGCGGGAGGGGCCTCCATGAATGTGATCGAGATCGACGCGGCCTCGAACAACGGCGTCGACAATATCCGGGAGATCCGGGAGGAAGTCACGTATTCTCCGGTTCAGGGGAAATATAAAGTATATATCATCGACGAGGTCCATATGCTGTCGATCGGCGCTTTCAACGCGCTGTTAAAGACGCTGGAGGAACCGCCCTCCTATGTGATCTTTATTCTGGCGACGACCGAGGCGCACAAGATTCCCGTGACGATCCTGTCGCGGTGCCAGAGGTATGATTTCAAAAGGATCAGCCAGGAAACCATACTGGAAAGACTGCGGGAGCTGATGGAAAAAGAACAGGTTGACGTCGAGGACAAGGCCCTGCGCTATATAGCGAAAAAGGGAGACGGGGCCATGCGCGACGCGCTCAGCCTGATGGATCAGTGCATCGCGTTTTACCTGGGGGAGACGCTGACTTATGACAAGGTGCTTGAGGTGCTGGGCGCCGTCGATACGGACGTGTACAGCGAGCTGCTGCGCAGGCTGCTCGCGGAAGATATTGTGGAGGCGATCGGCACGCTTGAGTCGCTGATCATGAAAGGCGCCGATCTGCTTCAGTTTGTCAATGACTTCACATGGTATCTGCGCAATCTGATGCTTCTGAAGGCATCCGAGGATCTGGAGGATGTGCTCGACGTCTCGACCGAGAATCTGCTCCAGCTCCGCGAGGAGGCCGCCATGATCCGCGAGGACACGCTGATGCGGTATATCCGGATTTTTTCCGAGCTGTCCGGCACGATCCGCAATTCCACGAACCGGCGTGTTCTGGTTGAGATGGCCATGATCAAGCTCTGCAGGCCGGAATCCGAGCGGGATGAGCTGTCGCTGACGGAGCGCATCCGGAAGCTTGAACGGAGGCTGGAGCAGCTTCAGAACCGGCCGGGCGGATATCCGGGAGTGCCCGGAGGCAGGTTCGGCGGAAATTATGCCGGAGGACCAGGCGGCGGTCAGACAGGGGCAGCCCCGGAAGGATACGGAGCCGGTTTTCAGCCGGGGAAGAGCGGGGGAACGCTCTCGGAGGAAGATTACTATAACCGGATGGCGGCGGAAGCGCAGCAGGCGGAAGAGTATCCCCCCGGATGGCCGGACGCGTGGTATAACGGCGGGTATGAGGGAAATTTCGATGCGGGCGCCGCGTCGTACCAGAAAACCGCTCCGGAGGATCTGCAGCAGGTCAAAGCCATGTGGAAATCCATCATTGCCGGTACAAGCGGCCGGTTCCGCATTCTTCTGTCGGCGGCGGAGCCGAAATTCAACGTGGAAGACGCCGGCGACAACCGGCTGTATGTCGTGTTCGCGGATTTTCTTGCCGAGCATTATATAGACGATCTGGACCGGAAAAACGAACTGGAGCAGATCATCGCCGGGAAGATCGGGAAGCGGATAGAAGTGAAATTTGTCCTTGCGGCGGATGAAGGAATCCAGAGAGTCCGCCTTGGAAAGATCGATATTGACGAGCGCGTCCGGGAACTGGTTCACACGGATGTGGAGATCGAGGATGAGGACTGAACGTATCGTATCTTACGTATCGTACTAATAAGTACGGCGGCAGACTCAGGATTCAGAAAACGCGGTTTCCGGTGTAGTCCGGCCGGAAACAAAACAGCTTTAAAGATCAGAAGATTCAAAAAGAATTACCGGATCTGAGCATTCACAAACGCCCGGAAGATTTTCCTGCTCTGCGCGTCCGTGCGCCAGGAAAATTCCGGATGCCACTGCACGGCCCAGACAAAACGCTTTTCCGGCATACAGACGGCCTCAACCAGGCCGTCCGGCGCATAAGCCATCGGCTGAAGCCGCGGGGAGAGCGTTTTTATTGCCTGATGGTGGCAGCTGTTGACGTCCAGGCTGTCAAGCCCCAGAAGTTTGTGGAGCGGAGAACCCGCCTCGATGCTCACTTCATGGACAGGGACGTCGTACGGAGCGCTCTGCCGGTGCGTGAGATCGGAAGGATGCTGTGTCGGGAGATCCTGGTACAGTGTTCCTCCCAGCGCAGCGTTAAGAAACTGAATGCCGCGGCAGATGCCAAGAATCGGTTTATCCGCGGCGAGCGCTTTTTTGAGAAGCGTAAGCTCCATCCGGTCGCGCGCAGGACAGCATTCGGCGCACTGCGGCAGTTTTTCCTCGCCGTAAAGTTCCGGCGAGACGTCATGCCCTCCGGTAAACAAAAAGCCGCTGCACATCG
>CANRGB010000196.1 GCA_947630005.1 uncultured Lachnospiraceae bacterium | reverse complement strand
TACACGGTGTTCTGCCTGGCGGTCTTTTACAGCTTCAAGCTGTACCGGAGCGTCTGGCGGTACGCGAGCTATAAGGAGCTGTCGCGGGTGCTGGCCGCCATGGCCGTCACCTCCATGTTCTATATCATGGGGATCCGCCTGGTCCTCGGGATGGCGGAGGGGGCCCCGGAGCGGATGCCGCTGTTCTACTACTTCGGAGGGATCCTCTTACAGGCGGTGTTCCTGCTGCTGCCCCGGTTCGGGTACCGGTTCCTGCTGCTCCTTAAGGAGACGGGGGAGAAGGCGGAGGACGGGAGCTGCCAGCGGGTGCTGCTGGTCGGAGGGGGAGCCGCGGGGCGGATGATCCTGCGGGACCTGAGCCGCTCTGGGGAGAGCCGGGAGAAGGTGTGCTGCATCATAGACGACGACCCGGGGAAGTGGAGGAAGGAGATCGACGGGGTGCCCGTTGTGGGGGGCCGGGAGGCAGTCCCTGAGGCGGTGAAGCGGTACGGGATCACGAAGATCCTGTTCGCGATCCCCACGGCGACGGCGGGGCAGAAGAAGGAGATCCTTGACATCTGCAAGGAGACGGGCTGCGACCTGAAGATCCTGCCGGGGATCTACCAGCTGGCCGCCGGGGAAGTGACGGTAGGGAACATGAAGGAAGTGTCGGTGGAGGACCTGTTAGGGAGGGAGCCGGTAAGGATTGACCTGGAAGGGGTGTTCCGGTACCTGAACGGGAAGACGGTGCTTGTGACAGGCGGGGGAGGCTCGATCGGGAGCGAGCTGTGCAGGCAGATCGCGCGGCATGAGCCGGGGTGCCTGGTCCTGTTTGACATCTATGAGAACAATGTGTACGACATCCAGATGGAGTTAAGGAGGGACTACCCGGGGCTGAACCTTGTGGTGCTGATCGGGTCGGTGAGGGACAGCCGGAGGCTGGACCACGTATTCAGTAAATACAGGCCGGACGTGGTGTACCACGCGGCGGCGCACAAGCATGTGCCTTTGATGGAGGACAGCCCGTGCGAGGTAATCAAGAACAACACGATCGGGACGTACAAGACGGCGTACGCGGCGATGAAGTACGGGTGTAAGCGGTTCATCCTTATAAGCACGGACAAGGCGGTGAACCCGACGAACATCATGGGTGCGAGCAAGCGCCTGTGCGAGATGGTAATCCAGACATTTGACAAGTTAATAAAAGAGGGAAAAGAAACCGCTATTCCGGAGCTGTACACGCACCGGGAGGAGGAGAGCAGCTGCCGGCTGGATAAAGAACTGATGAAGAGCCACCCGGAGACGGAGTTTGTGGCGGTGCGCTTTGGAAATGTTCTCGGCAGCAACGGTTCGGTAGTTCCTTACTTTAAGAAGCAGATCGAGCAGGGCGGCCCAGTGACGGTGACGCATCCGGACATCATCCGGTACTTCATGACGATCCCGGAGGCGGTGAGCCTGGTACTTCAGGCCGGGGTGTACGCGAAGGGCGGGGAGATCTTTGTGCTGGACATGGGGGAACCCGTAAAGATCGACACCTTAGCAAGGAACCTGATCAAGCTTTCTGGTCATAAGCCGGACGTGGACATCCAGGTGAAGTACATAGGCCTGCGGCCGGGGGAGAAGCTGTACGAGGAGAAGCTGATGGACGAGGAGGGCTTAAAGACCACGCCGAACCACCTGATCTTTATCGGCTCCCCGGTGCCGTTTGACACAGAGAAGTTCCTATCACAGCTGGAAGGGCTGATTGACGCCGCGTATAAGGAAGAAGGGGACATCCGTGAGCTGGTGGCGGAGATGGTGCCGACGTACCGTCCGAAGAAGGAGGAAGGCCCGGCAGAGACGATGCGGAAGCGGGCGTAGGAGGCGGGATTGTCCTGCCATTCAGGAACAGCTGTCCGTCCGGAAAATATATATTTTAAAGTGACAAGCCGGTTTTGGGGATAAATCAGATTAAGTAAGGACGAGATAGATATGAATTATTTGTTTGTTGTCGCGCATCCGGATGATGAAACATTAGGCGCCGGGGCGTCCATTCATAAATTAATCAGCCAGGGGAACCAGGTGGCAGTGGCGGTCATGTCGGGACATGCCGCCGCCAGGGCGAATTTGTCAGAAACTTTATCTCAGGATGAAGCAGAGGCAATGTCGATTTTAGGCGTAAAAAAAGTATACCATGCTGATTTCCCGAATATCAAAATGAATACGGTCCCCCACCTGGATCTTGTAAAGTTTATAGAATCATGTATTGAGGACTGGAAGGCGGAGGCGATCATTACCCACCATCCTTCCGATGTAAATATTGACCATCAGGAAACAGGGAGGGCAGCTGTAGCGGCCTGCCGGCTGTTTCAGCGGACAACAGGTATCCCGCCGCTGCGGTTTTTTGCATATATGGAGGTGGCGTCCTCGACAGAATGGAGTCTGAACGCCGCGGAAAACCGCTTTCAGCCCAATGTTTTCTTTGAGGTTGGAAAAGAAGGGGTAGACATAAAGATTAAGGCACTGCAGGCCTATTCAGGCGTGATGCGTCCGTACCCGCATCCAAGATCAGCAGAAGCAATCACTGGTCTTGCGGTTGTCCGCGGTGCGCAGGCAGGGTGTGAATATGCCGAGGCTTTTGAATCCGTATTTAGAAGTGAATAAGCTGGTTTGGAGGAAGAGGGATGCAGATTAACACAGTCACAGTTATTGGCGTGACCGGAACAATGGGTGCGAATGTCGCGGGAATCTTTGCTTCTTTTGGGGACGCAAAGGTGTACTGTGTCGGACGTGACATTGAAAAGGTAAAACGGACGATTCCTCGGATTGTAGGATCTGTACGGGCAGATGCCATTGCGAGGAAGCTGATTCCTGCTGACTTTGCAATGCTGGAAGCCTGTGTTTCAGAGTCCGATCTGATCTTTGAAAGCTGTGCGGAGGATATGGAGGTCAAGGCCGAGGTTGCCATGAGAGTGGGACAGGTACTAAAGGAATCGGCAGTATCTTGTACGGGTACGTCTGGCTTGTCTATTACCGCTCTGGCAGAGTGTTATCCGGAAAACGTAAGGGGACGCTTCTTTGGAGTACATATGTTCAATCCGCCATATAATATGCCTTTATGTGAACTGACGCCGACAGTGTATTCAGATCAAACGCTGCTTGGGGAGCTGAAAACCTATTTGAGAGGTGTTTTGTTCCGTACTGTGGCAGAGGTCAGGGACTCTCCTGCATTTCTTGGAAACCGAATTGGATTCCAGTTCATTAATGAGGCGCTCCAGTATGCGGACAGATATAAAGACAGCGGTGGGATTGACTACATTGACGCTGTTCTCGGTCCTTTTACGGGACGTACTA
>CANRGB010000195.1 GCA_947630005.1 uncultured Lachnospiraceae bacterium | reverse complement strand
ACGGCCGTCTCCGCAATGGGCCACGCGAAAACGATATCCGCCCCCATCCCCTTGCTGTTCATCGCGATATAGGCCCCTCCGTAAGCCTTCCGCAGGATCAGCGTGACTTTCGGCACGGTCGCCTCGGCATACGCATACAGGAGTTTCGCACCCCTCCGGATGATCCCTCCATGCTCCTGCCTGCTTCCCGGAAAGAACCCCGGCACATCCACAAGCGTAAGAAGCGGTATGTTAAAACAGTCACAGAACCGGACAAACCTGGCGGCCTTTTCGGACGAATCGATATCAAGGGACCCTGCCATGCCTCCCTGCGGGTTGTTCCCAACGATGCCGACCGTCTCCCCGTCGATCCTGGCAAACCCGACCGTGATATTCTTCGCGAATTCCGCCTGTATCTCAAAGAAAGAGTCCTCGTCCACGAACGTGGGGATGACATCCTTCATGTCATACGGCCTGCGCTGGTTGTCGGGAACGATCTCCTCCAGCCGGTGCGACTCATCCCTGGCCCTGCCCGCCATTACCGGCGGCTTCTCATCACAGTTCTCCGGAAGATAAGTCAGAAGCTCCTTCACCCCGTCAAGGCAGGTTTTGTCGTCATCATAGACAAAATGGACAACCCCGCTTCTGGACGCGTGTATGGAAGCACCTCCCAGCTCCTCTGCACTGATTTCTTCCCCGATCACAGCTTTGACAACAGCCGGTCCGGTGATGAACATGTTGGCGGATTTCCTTGACATAAAGATGAAATCCGTGATCGCAGGAGAATAGCAGGCGCCCCCTGCACACGGCCCGAGGATCACAGAAATCTGGGGGATAACGCCGGAAGCCTTTGTGTTCCTGTAGAAGATTCCGCTGTATCCGTCAAGGGAACTGATCCCCTCTTCAATACGCGCCCCGCCGGAATCATTGATGCTGATATACGGGACTTTCATCTGGAGGGCCATGTCCATGATGTGGCAGATCTTTTTTGAATGGTATTCTCCCAGTGTCCCGCCGATCACAGTAAAATCCTGAGCGGAAGCGTAGACCACGCGTCCGTTGATCATACCGTAGCCGATGACCACTCCGTCGCCCGGAACCTTTTTCCTGTCCATACCAAAACGGGAATCCTGCGCTTCAATCAGCGTATTAATCTCCACGAACGAACCCTCGTCAAAGAGATAGTCCAGACGCTCCCTGGCTGTCAGTTTCCCCTTCTTATGCTGGCTTTCTATACGCCTGTCTCCGCCGCCTGCGGCTGCTGCCTGACGGCGGCGCTGCAGTTCATCCCTGTATTTCCTGTCCCACATATCCGGAATCCATTCTCTCTTTCTTTGCTGTTCTTCCTGCTTATTCCGCAGGAACATTCTGCTCCGCTTTTCCCTGTACCATTTAATTCTTCAGTACATTTCCTGCCTTATATATTTCCTTCTCCCCGCTTCCGAGGAACTCCTCCATGGTAGCCGCTTTCGCGGAATTGATTCCATCATGCCGCACCACTGTCTGAACCGTCCGAAAAATAATCTTCCAGTCAGAAAGGAACCGGATGCTGCTCACATATTCCAGGTCATCTTCAAATTTTTCTTCCCATGAGATTTTGTTCCTTCCGGATACCTGTGCCAGTCCTGTCAGGCCGGGCCTCACATCATGGCGGTGTCTCTGCCTCTCACTGTACCGGGGAAGATATTTCACCAGAAGCGGCCTTGGACCCACCACAGCCATGTCTCCTTTTATGATGTTAAAAAGCTCCGGCAGTTCATCCAGGGAAGCGGCCCTCAGCATCCTGCCAAAAGACGTAAGCCGAACCTCGTCCGGAAGAAGATTCCCTGCTTCATCCCTCTCATCCGTCATGGTGCGGAACTTCCACAGTTCAAATATCTTTTCCCCTCTGCCCGGCCGTTTCTGCTTAAAAAGTACCGGAGACCCCAGCTTTGCCCTTACCAGGACAGCTGTCACAGCCATGACCGGGCTTAAAACCACCAGGGCAGCTGCGGCACACCAGAAATCCTGCACACGTTTTATGTATTTTTCATAAATCCCCTGATGATGGGGGGACGGCAATGCAGTGATCCGGTCAGAAACCACAATAAATATCGACACAACGCCAAATATAATCAGAACCGCTTTTAAGAAACGTTCCATGTTCATTATCCAAAGCACCTTTTTATGATCTCAATAATCCTGTCCTGTTCCGCCGGTGTCATCTTGTTGTCACTTGGCAGGCACAGCCCCCGCTGGAAGATATCTGCACCGATATCCATCTGTTTTCCGCCTGATATGTAAGCATTAGAACCCGCCCTTCCGTTTCCTTCCGCCGTGACAAACGGGTTCATCCGGTACAGAGGCTGCATATGCATCGGCTTCCAGATCGGACGTCCTTCCGCGTTGAACGCTGTCAGCGCATCCAGGATCTCCATCGGGCAGCTCTTACCCGGCCCACTCATATATAAGTAATCTTTCTCTCCCCTGACCTGCCGGCACATCGCGTTCTCATCGATCAGCAGGCAGGAAAGCCAGTAATTCGGGGTACTTTTCCTTTCAAACGGGTCCATCTTTACAGGCAGGTCTTTCAGACCTTCTTTGTACCGCTCGTAGATTTCTTTTTTCTGTTTTATATGTTCATCAATGTGAAGCAGGTTCCCTCTCGCAGCCCCGGCAATGATGTTGCTCATCCGGTAGTTGTAACCAAGCTCTTCATGCTGGTACCACGGGGCCGCCTCCCGGCTCTGGGTGCTCCACTTCCGCACCTTCTCCGCATCGGCCTTGTCGTTTGTGACAAACATCCCGCCGCTGCTCCCGGTCACAATCTTGTTCCCGTTGAAGCTTACCGCGCAGTAGTCCCCGAAACTGCCGCACATGCCGGATACCGTCTGCCCGTCATACCGGGCACCCATCGCTTCCGCCGCGTCCTCGATGAGCAGGGCTCCGTGCTCTTTGCAGATGGCAGCGATCTCATCCATCTTTGCCGGGATTCCGTACAGGTGCGCCAGCACCACCAGCTTCACATCCGGGTACATCTCAAACGCTTTCTCAAGGGCCTCCGGATCCATGTTCCAGGTATCGGTCTCCGTGTCGATAAAAACTGGCTCCCCGCCTTCATAAACAACCGGATTTACCGATGCGTCAAACGTCATGTCGCTGCAGAACACCTTCTGACCTGCAAGGCTGTTTCCCGGCTCTGCTCCCGGATTGATCCGCTCCGCCGCCAGCTTCACGCATAAATGCAGCGCCGCCGTTCCGCAGGACAGTGCCACCGCGTACTTCATTCCAAGGTATTCGGCAGTCATCTTTTCCAGCTCATTGATGTTCTCCCCAACTGTGGAGACCCAGTTAGTCCTTATGGCCTCTTCAACAAAAGCAAGC
>CANRGB010000194.1 GCA_947630005.1 uncultured Lachnospiraceae bacterium | reverse complement strand
ATCGTATCCGTGATATGAATGTCGTCCCTGCGCTCCTCGTTGTCCGTAAACTTCTCCCGGATCAGATTCCTGCGGTTGGAGGTCGCATAGATCAGGACATTCTCAGGCTTCTTCTCAAGGCCGCCCTCGATCACCGCCTTCAGATACTTGTACTCCGTCTCAAACTCCTCGAACGACAGATCGTCCATGTAAATGATAAAGCGGTAGTTGCGGTTCTTGATCTGTCCGATCACATCGTTCAGATCGCGGAACTGGTGCTTGTAGATCTCGATGATGCGCAGCCCCTGGTCGTAATAACGGTTCAGGATTCCCTTAATGCTCGAGGATTTTCCGGTTCCCGCGTCGCCGAACAGCAGACAGTTGTTCGCCTTTTTCCCGCGCACAAAGGCCTCTGTGTTGTCGATCAGCTTCTTCTTCGGAATCTCATACCCTACCAGATCGTCCAGATATACATGCGCGATGTTTGTGATCGGAACGATCTTCACGCCGTCGTCCTCATGCGAGACGCGGAACGCTTTGTGGAGGCCGAATTTTCCAACGCCGAATTCTTTATAAAAAGTGATCATATGCTCCGTGAATTCCCCGGTATCCGCAGAGCCGGCCAGCTGCACCGCGAGCTCGCAGATCCTGTCGCGGATCCGGCGGTTGAACATCTTCCCGGCGGCCTCGCTGTGGTAATGAAGGATATCCTCAAAAAACTTTACGCCAAGTTCCTCCTCAAGCCCTGCAAAATCATATGCGAACAGTTCCCGGAATATTTCAAAATCATGACTCGCGAGTCTTTTCAGGCTTCCGTCGCCGACGCCTTTGATCTCGCATGCCGTACTGAACACATTTTCATGGTTCACCAGCAGAAACGCGAGATATGTATGCCAGAGATTCTCCTCAAACCCATATGTCCCCGCCATGTCGGCCAGACCGTGCACACAGGAGAAAAACCGTTCGCGCACAGCCGCACTTTTCTCTTTATAGTGCTCCATGATCCACGTCATCTCCGACAGAATCTCTCCGTGCTCAAAGTCACGGTACAGTATTAATTCTTCTGTTCTTGCCATATTCTGTAGTTCCTTTCCGTTCTCAGTTGTTTCAATCCACCGTGCCGCTCACATTCGCTCATGTCACTGTATTGCTCATACCGTCTTGCCCGTCCGATGTCCATTCGCCGGTGCATGCGAGCATGCCCGCCGATGGCCGCCGTCCGGGGCTTTCTCAGTAATTCCCCAGAATCTTCATATTGATCGCTTCCTCGCGGATTCCGCGCAGCGCGTTCTTCACGGCGCTGTCGTTCAGATTCCCGTCAAAATCGATAAAGAACCGATATTCCCAGTTTCTCCCGGCGATCGGACGCGACTCGATCTTGTTCAGGTTAATATTATTATAAATAAAATGGGACATAATGTAATACAGAGAACCGCTGCTGTGCGGCGTTTCAAAGCAGATGCTGATCTTCTTCGCGTCTTTTCGGAAGACACGCTGGTTTGTCACGACGATAAAGCGCGTTGAGTTCGCCTCGTTGTAATAAACGTGATCCGCAAGTACTTCCAGCCCGAAATACTCCGCGGCAAAACGGCTGGCGATCGCCGCCTGCGACGGATCCCCGTCTTCCGCGACCTTCTTCGCGGCCATCGCCGTGTTCCCGTAGGGAATCTGCAGCCACTCCCTGTGACGGTCAAGATATTCCTCGCACTGGGACAGCGCCTGCTGATGCGAATATACTTTCCGGATCTGGCGGATATCGGTCCCCGGAAGGCCGAGAAGCGCATGCTCGCACTTGATGATCTGCTCCCCGACGATATAATTCTCGAAATTTACAAGAAGATCATAATTGTCCGCCACGATCCCCGCCGAGGAATTTTCGATCGGAAGCACTGCGTAGTCCGCCGCGCCCTCCGCGATCGCCTCCATCGCGTCGCGCCACTTTGTCACATGAAAACAGTTGACGTCGTCCCCGAAATACGTGCGCATCGCCGCGTGGCTGTAGGCGCCTTCCACCCCCTGGTAGACGACGCGGATATTCCTGCGCTCGATATCATCGACGGCGATAAACGGAAGCCTTCCCGCCGCGCCGTTCTGCGCGAGAAGCTGATACTGAAGCTTGCGGCTCATCGACATGATCTGCTGAAACAGCTCCTTGATCCCGTGGCGGTTAAAATCATTGTGCGCCAGACCGGTCAGCGTATTCAGCTTCGCATGCTCCCTGTCCTTGTCGAATACCTTTTTTCCGTTTGCGATCTTAAACTCGGCGACCTCCCGGCTGATGTCCATGCGCTCCTCGAACAGACGCACAATTTCCCGGTCAATCTCATCAATCTGATCCCGTAACTCCAATAAATCTCTCATAAAGATTCTCCTGTGATTGCTGATTATTAAGAACTATTCCTGTTCCACTTCTCCTGTTATTTCGAAATCCTGTAAAGCAAAATCTCCAAATCCTGATCTCTGCTCATTTCCCGGAACACGGCGCAGATTAGGAAGTCATTTTCCATCCTCTCCATATACCGCGGCGGCCGCCTTCTCCGCCTCCGCCAGAAACGACAGCGATCCGAAAATCAGGATCACGTCCTCCTCCCCGGCAAGTTCCCGGCAGATTTTCACCGCTTCCTCTATGCTGCCCGCGGCCTCCGCCGACGGATTAACCCTGCGCACCGCCTCCGCCAGTTCCCCGGCCGGAAGCGCGCGCGGATTCCCCGGCGTCTCGACTGTCACGATATGCTCCGCGAGCGGCGCTGTGATTTCAATAATTTTATCATACTCCTTGTCAGAAAACACGCCAAAAATGAAAAATTTTTTCCTTTCCGGGAAATACTCTTCCACGGACTCGCGAAGCCGCCTGGCGGCGTCCGGATTATGCGCGCCGTCCATCACAATATAAGGTTTCTGATGAATCACGCTGAAGCGGCCCCGCCAGACGGTATGCGCAAACCCTTCGCGGACCGCAGCGTCCGGAATCGTCCAGCCATGCTCCCGCAGCATCCGCACAGCCTCGAGCGCGAGCGCCGCGTTTTCGATCTGATGCCTCCCCGTGAGCGGTATCTCCATATCCTTAAATTCACGGTAGGAAAATTTCTGAAGACCGATCCCGTAAACAACGTCCCGCAGCTCTGACGGATCGGCGAACACAAGCGGACACCCCTGCGCGCGCGCCGTCTCCTCTATGACATCCGCGGCCTCCCGCTCCTGGTGCGCCGAAACGGCAGGCACGCCCGGCTTGAAAATCCCCGCCTTGTTCCACGCGATCCCGGCAAGCGTATCTCCGAGCACCGCCATGTGATCCATGCTGACGGACGCAAGCACCGCGAGCACGGTCGTCGTTACCACGTTCGTCGCGTCCAGCCGTCCGCCAAGCCCCGCCTCCAGCGTCACAATATCACA
>CANRGB010000193.1 GCA_947630005.1 uncultured Lachnospiraceae bacterium | reverse complement strand
ACTTCGTTGTCGTTATTGATCTCGGAACCCGGCATGGCCGTGAACATGGTAAATTCAATAACGTCTCCGGAATCGGCACTGACACCGGTCGCCAAAGTGAACGGCATGGCAGCCGCGAGAAGAACCGCCATCATGTGTTGACATTTTCTTTTCATAGATTACCTCCTCTTATTTTGTTCACAATGTATTTGATGGTATTAATTATAGTGAAAAAAAATTCACGAAACAACCGGTAAATTTTATATAAAATCCCGACAAACTCAACAACTTTCGAAAATTTTTCCGCGCGGCCCGTGTATTTCGTTAGCAGCTATTTTCCTTACACGGGCCTGCGCATAAAAATACAGAGAGAAGATCCGCTTTGATCCTCCCCCTGTATCCTATTGTCCGCTCTTGTCAAATACAGAAAGCCTGCCACCGGCAGCCTTTCTGAATACTATGGTATTCAGAACCCACCCGTGAATTCTGCCACAGAATTCGCAGTCTCCCGGGCAAATACTTTCAAAATCTCCTTCAGCCCTGAAAACCGGCTTATCCTCCGCCCCGTTTTCTGCTGCTCTTGCGGAATCTGGTAGGAGTGCACCCCTTCAGTTCAACAAACCGGGCGATAAAATAATCGATATCCCGGTATCCCACATCCTCCGCGATCTCTCCTATCTTCTTATCCGTGTACAGCAGCTGGCGGCTTGCCTCATTGATCCGGTAACCGGTCAGATAATTTTTGAAGGACTGTCCATAAGTTTTCCGAAACAGCTGCCCCAGATAGGAACTGTTGATGTAATACTTACGGCCCAGCTCCTGCAGCGTCAGGTTGTCCGCGTAATGATCCCGGATCTCCTTTTCGATGTCCCCAAGAATTCCCGACGGCACGCTGTGCCTGATCTGCGCCAGGTAGCTGGCGTACTCACACGCAAAGTTTGAGAAATGCATGCTGCTGCCCCGCAGAAGGCCCTCCTCGAATGAACTGACGCTGATAAACTGGAGAATCTCTTCCTGATTCGCTTCACTGTCCAGTTTTGAGGCCAGATGAATCAGGTGATACAGCAGATAATTGACGTTCACATTAATTCCTTTTCTGTCAAGCTTTTTCATCTGCATGGCGGCAAACAGCGCGTCAACCTCACGGCGGATCCGGTCTGGCTCGTTTCTCTCGATAACCTGAATAAGAGCGTCCAGATTTCGCTTGCAGAGTAGTTCCCGCTCCTGCTGTTCCTGCATCTCATCTTCATAGTAATAGACCGGCTTCTGATAGCGGAATGCCTGCAGATTTTTCAGTATATTTACGGTTTCGTAGGACTGTGAGATCTCTTCGATATCCCGAACCCGTTTTCCTGCAAACAGCCGGATTTCCCGCTGCAGGGAAATTCCCAGATTTTTATGAATCTGCTGGATATACTGAGCTTCCGTGCACTGCCTTTCCCTAGCCATATAGCTGCAGAAAACAAAGCCGATCCCTCCACGCATACTGTTCCGGTAAATATCCGGCAGGCAGTGGTCACTGTCCTTCTCCAACAGGTGACAGCAGGCCTGGTATAACTTCTCCCTGAAAATATTCAGGTCGTCCTCGTCATTCTCTTCATTCTCCGAATCCGCCATCTCGATCTCTATGTAGCGGACTCCTTCCGACAGCCGCATACGGCTCCTGACATAGTCCAGATCAACGTCGCTTTTTCCATGGAGGAGGGCTGTCACTTTCTGGAACAGGTATGCCTCCTCATATTTCTGCTCCAGCCTGGCGTTCTCCGAGATATGGCTGAATTTTCGGAGAATGGCGATCAGGCTCTCTTTCTCAACCGGCTTAAGCAGATAATCAATGCATCCATAGCGGAGAGCCTTCTGCGCGAATGAAAACTGATCGTATCCGCTCAAAATAATAAAACTCGCGTCCGAGATATGCTCGTTTTTCACCGTCTCCAGAAGCTCCAGTCCGGTCATCACCGGCATCATGACGTCGGCAATGACAAGATCGACGGAATTCTTTTTGAGAAATTCCAGCGCCTCCTGCCCGTTCGACGCCACAGCGGATATCTCATATCCCTCAGCCTTCCAGTCTATCAGAACCTCCATCCCCTGCGCGGTATAGTACTCATCATCTACAAGCAGCACTTTCAGCATATCATTCCGCCCTTTCCGTCCTTGCAAGCGGGATACGGATCGTCACGATCGTACCTACTCCTGTTTCACTCTCCACAGAAAACAGTGCCGTATCCTCCGTCATCATCCGCAGACGCAGACAGACGTTGACCATCCCGACACGGCCTTTTTCCTTCAGCATGTCAATACTGGCATTTTGCATCCTGCAGCTGATTTTCTCAGCCTCGTCCTCCTCCATACCGACGCCGGTATCTTCGACTTCAATACAGAGACAGTCCTCCTCGTTATAAATCCGGACAAAAATCCATCCCGGCGTTGTCTTTCCTTCAATTCCATGAACACAGGCATTTTCGACAAAGGTCGTGATAGTAAGCTTAGGAATAAGGATCTTCTCACATTCGGGCTGCGTCTCAATACGGTAGGACAGCCGCTCGCCGAAGCGGTATTTCTGCAAGGAAAGATACGCCTCCACAAATTCCATCTCTTTTTTGACCGTGTTCAGATCCGCTGACCAGTCCACCGTCTGCCTTTCCATAACCGCCAGCTTCTGCACCATATCGGCAGTCTCCTGTTCTCCCTTCAGGATACTGTGCATGCGGATACTCTCCAGCGCGTTAAAAAGAAAATGCGGGTTGATCTGGCTGTAAAGCGCCAGAAGCTCCGCCTTCTGGCGGGCAATGTACATCTCTTGCTTCTTTAGCTGATCCCGGTACACCATCTGGATCAGCCCGTTCATCCGATCAGCCATGCGGTTATAATTACAGATCAGGCTTCCGATCTCATCCTTTCCTTCCTCCCCAGGTATCTTGAGCAATGTGTCGCTGTTCACCTGCTCAAACACCTGCTCCAGACCAAAGATCCGATCCGTAATGGAATGCTCGATCAGATTCATCAGAATCTGAGGCATAAAAATATTAAACAGAAGCAGAAGGACAAACAACAGGATATTATCCAGGATCGCCGCCAGAATACCATCCGTTTTCTTCAGAACACAGACCCGCAGCTGCGCGCTGTACAGCGTGAAATCTGTCTCAAGGCCAACCTTATCCTCCAGAGTAAACGCTGAAAAATTCTCTCCCAGATTATTCAGCTCGGAATTGGAAACGACGACCTCATCCCCACAGCAGATATATACCGGATAACTGTATTTCGTGTTGATGATCGACCTCGCAAGAGCGCTGTAATCCATCTCGATCTTCACAAATCGTTCCTTTCTGCTCCCGAGAGGGCGGTTCAGACTCCGCAGAAACAATGCCTTGCGGCCCTCGCTGCTGTCATAATAAAACATGACCACTGTTTTTGAAAAGCTCTCCTT
>CANRGB010000192.1 GCA_947630005.1 uncultured Lachnospiraceae bacterium | reverse complement strand
GGGGGAGGCTCGATCGGGAGCGAGCTGTGCAGGCAGATCGCACGCCATTCCCCGAAGCAGCTGGTCATCTTTGACATTTATGAGAACAACGCCTATGACATCCAGCTGGAGCTGCGGAAGGAGCACCCGGACCTGGACCTGGCGGTGCTGATCGGGTCGGTGAGGGACAGCCGGAGGCTGGACCATGTATTCGGGAAGTACAGACCGGATGTGGTGTACCACGCGGCGGCACACAAGCATGTTCCGCTGATGGAGGACAGCCCGTGTGAGGTAATAAAGAACAACACGATCGGGACGTACAAGACGGCATACGCGGCGATGAAGTACGGGTGTAAGCGTTTTATCCTGATCAGCACGGACAAGGCGGTGAACCCGACGAACATCATGGGTGCGAGCAAGCGGCTGTGCGAGATGGTGATCCAGACGTTCGACAAGCTGATCAAGGAAGGCAGGGCGGATGAGATCCCGGAGCTGTACACGCACAGGGAAGAGGAAGGCGGGTACCGGAAGGAGCGGGAGAAGTTCGCGTGCCGTCCGGAGACGGAGTTTGTGGCGGTGCGTTTCGGGAACGTGCTGGGGAGCAACGGGTCGGTGGTGCCTTATTTCAAGAAGCAGATCGAGCAGGGAGGCCCGGTGACGGTGACACATCCGGACATTATCCGGTACTTCATGACGATCCCGGAGGCGGTGAGCCTGGTGCTGCAGGCAGGGGTGTACGCGAAGGGCGGGGAGATCTTCGTGCTGGACATGGGAGAGCCGGTAAAGATCGACACGCTGGCGAGGAACCTGATCCGGCTGTCGGGGCATAAGCCGGATGTGGACATCCGGGTGGAGTATATAGGGCTGCGTCCCGGGGAGAAGCTGTATGAGGAGAAGCTGATGGATGAGGAAGGCTTAAAGACCACGCCGAACCACCTGATCTTTATCGGATCGCCGGTACCGTTTGACACGGAGAAGTTCCTTATGCAGCTGGGGCACCTGATCGATGTGAGCTACCGTGAGGAAGAGGACATCCGCAAGGCGGTGGAGGAGATGGTGCCGACGTACCATCCGGAGGAAGCGGGAGAGGCTGCCGCCGATACAGAGCGGAGAGACCGGAAGATGGCGTAACAGGCGGTTGCGGACAAGATTAAAAAATGATTTAGAAAGCTAAAGGGTCAGGTTCAGAACATAAAGAGGCTGCTGCCATTTAAAGATTAAGGATTGAAAAAGGAAAGCGGAAAAGAGGGGATAAGGAACAGATGGACGAAAAAGAAAAGACGAACGATGAGATACCGGAATCCCCCTTTGAAGCGGAAAAAGGGAAAATGAACCAGACCCCGCCGCCATCCTATGATAAAAACGAGCAGTGGGTGCAGGAGTACATGGAGCAGTTTGGAGAAGAACCGAGCTTCTTTTAAGCATATTTTTAAAGCGGCAGGCTGGTTCTTGGAATAAACCAGATAAGTAAGGGCGGAAGATGAGCATGAATTATTTGTTTGTTGTCGCACATCCGGATGATGAAACGCTGGGGGCAGGTGCAACCATCCACAGGTTAATCAAACAGGGAAATCAGGTAGCAGTAGCAATTATGTCAGGGCATGCTGCCGCAAGAGCAAATTTGTCAGAAACCTTGTCTCAGGATGAAGCAGAGGCAATGTCGATTTTAGGAGTCGAGAAAGTATACCATGCCGATTTCCCAAATATCAAAATGAATACGGTTCCGCATCTTGAACTTGTAAAATTTATAGAGTCATGTATTGAGAACTGGAAGGCAGAAGCGATCATTACCCACCATCCTTCCGATGTAAATATTGATCATCAGGAAACGGGGAGGGCGGCGATAGCGGCCTGCCGCCTGTTTCAGCGGACAACAGGTGTTCCTCCGCTGCGGTTTTTTGCATATATGGAAGTGCCATCTTCAACAGAATGGAGTTTAAACGCTGCGGAAAGCCGTTTCCAGCCGAACGTTTTCTTTGAAGTTGGAAAAAACGGCATAGATAAAAAGATCAAAGCGCTGCAGGCATATACAGGTGTGATGCGCTTATATCCGCATCCGAGGTCTGTAGAAGCAATTACAGGTCTGGCAGCTGTCCGCGGCGCCCAGGCCGGGTGTGATTATGCGGAGGCTTTTGAATCCGTATTTAGAAGTGAATGAGCTGGTTTGGAGGAAGAGGAATGCAGATTAACACAGTCACTGTTATTGGCGTGACCGGAACAATGGGTGCGAATGTCGCGGGAATCTTTGCTTCTTTTGGGGACGCGAAGGTGTACTGTGTCGGACGTGACATTGAAAAAGTAAAACGGACGATTCCGCGGATTGTAAGATCTGTGCGGGCAGATGCCATTGCGAAGAAGCTGATTCCTGCTGATTTTGCAATGCTGGAAACCTGTGTTTCAGAGTCCGATCTGGTCTTTGAAAGCTGTGCGGAGAATATGGAGGTCAAGGCCGAAGTCGCCGTGAGAGTGGGGCGGGTACTAAAGGAATCGGCAGTATCCTGTACAGGTACGTCCGGTTTGTCCATTACTGCTCTGGCAGAATGTTATCCAGAAAACATAAGAGGACATTTCTTTGGAGTGCATATGTTTAATCCGCCGTACAACATGCCTTTATGTGAATTGACGCCGACAGTGTATTCAGATCAAACGCTGCTTGGGGAGCTGAAAACCTATCTGAGTGATGTTCTGTTCCGTACTGTGGTAGAGGTCAAGGATTCTCCTGCATTTCTTGGAAACCGAATCGGATTCCAGTTCATTAATGAGGCGCTTCAGTATGCGGACAGATATAAAGACAGCGGTGGGATTGACTACATTGACGCTGTTCTTGGCTCTTTTACGGGACGTACTATGGCTCCGCTTGTTACCTCGGATTTTGTAGGACTTGACGTTCATAAGGCGGTTGTAGACAACATTTACCAGAATACTTGTGACTATGCCCATGAGACATTTCAGCTACCCGGGTTTTTCCAGAAGCTGATTGAAAACAATAGACTTGGAAGAAAAACAAACGGCGGGCTGTACCAGCTGATCCGCTATGATAACGGACTGAAACGGCAGACGGTCTATGATATCAAAACAGGAACTTGCAGAGATGTGATCCCCTATGTATTTCCTTTTGCAGACAGGATGAAAAAATACTTTTCGGAAGGGGATTACGCCAAAGCTTTTGACGAATTGGTAAATAACCGTTCCCAGGAGGCGGAGATTTGTTTATCGTTTCTCTTGAAATATATCGTATATGCATTATATGCCACCGAAGAGGTGGGTTACACTACTGGAGCGGCGGATGACGTAATGGCCGTTGGGTTTAACTGGTGCCCGCCTCTTGCCATGTACCAGGCGCTGTCAACGGTGGCGGATGTGCCGGCACTGATCCATGAACGTCTGCAAAAGATTTGCGCAAAAGTGGACGTGGACCGTCTGCTGACGGACGTCAGGCCATCGAAGTACGACTATCGAATTTATTTTAAGTCCGGGAGGTAGACGGGTGAAGAATAAGGTATACATACTCGGCGGCGCTCAGACTGATTTTGAGCGGAACTGGACGAAGGAAGGCAAAAC
>CANRGB010000191.1 GCA_947630005.1 uncultured Lachnospiraceae bacterium | reverse complement strand
CTTCCTGGCCTCTCTGACCCGAACGTCCGCCGTCCTGGCCTCTGCCCTGACCCGAACGTCCGCCGTCCTGTGTCCTCATGCCCTGGCCGCGGCCCGCGGACGGATTCTTTGCGCCCGGCTGCTGATCCCGGGACACTTCCGCGGCAGCAGGCTTTTCCGCCGCCGGCTTTTGCTGCTGTTCTTTTGCTTCCGCGGGCTTTGCGGCTTTCGCCGCCTCCTGGCGCGGCTGCTTCGGTGCTGCCGGCTCAGCGGATGCCGCCTCTTTGACAACAGGCGCTTCTTTCTTTGCTGCCGCGGTTTCCTTTGTTCCGATCTCCTGCGGCGGTGCCGGCATTTTCCTGTTCTCAGGAGAAGCAGAAGCTTCCGCAGGCTTTGCCGCCGGAATCTTCGCCTCTTCCGGACGCTTCCCATTCTGAGCTTTTGCCGTTTCCGGCTGTTTTATACTACTCTGCTGCCGGGCATCCGGCTGCTTTGTCCCCGCCGTTTTCTGCGCTTCCAGGGAATCCCGCGTTTTCGCGGCGGAAGCTCCCTGCGGTCTGGCAGGATTTGCGGGCCTTGCGCCGGCCGGTCTCTGTCCCGGCTGGCCGGGTTTCCCCTGCGGTCTCGGCTTTCCGCTTCCCGGCACCCATCCGGTCCTGCTGTTTTCCTTGCGGATTACTTTAAAAACATTTTTCTTTTTCGGCTTCGCGTCTCCCTCCGCCTCAGGCTTCTTTCCGGTCTGCTCACTTTGCGCGGTAGTTTCCGGTTTCTTCGATGCATCCATATCCGTTCTCTGCTGCATCCGTTCCTCCTCCTTTTTATCTCCTGCCGTTCTGCCGTCAGACTGCCGTCTGACCTGCTCAGCTCCTTTATTTTCTCTTCTTTGTCTGCCGGACAACTCATGAACCCTGATATCCATTCTCTCCATAACCTCCGTTCTGCGCGCTTTCGAGCTTTTTTTCTACCGATGCCGCAAGTCCATGATCCAGAATCGCGAGAGACGCGCGGAATTCACATCCGATCGCCGCTCCCAGCGCCTCTTTCGTACCATAGACATGGAAGGGTACTTCGTAAAAAGTACACATGTTGCGAAACTTTTTCTTCGTATTCTCCGAAGCCTCTGCCGAGACGATCACAGCGCAGGCTTTTCTCTTTTTAACCGCCTGCTCTGTCTGAAATTCTCCCGCCGCAACCTTCCCTGCTTTTTTCGCGAGACTTATCAGGGACAACACGTTATCTCTTTTCAATCGATTCAATCTCCCTTTTCAGACTCTCATACGTCTCGTCAGGAACCTTCTCCTTCAGAGACCGTTCCAGTCCCCTGTTTTTGACCGCTTTGTTGAAACAATCCATCGAAGGACACAGATATGCGCCGCGTCCGTTTTTTCTGCCGGTGGCATCAAGTATGATCCCGTCCTGCGCTGTCCGCAGTATCCGAATCATTTCTTTTTTACTTTTCATCTCCTGACATCCCGTACATTTTCTGAGCGGGATTTTCTTCACCTGGGCCATGCAAAACTCCTGACTTTATTCCTGAATTTCCGGATTTTCCGGATCATCGTTTTCCTCTTCTTCCTCATCAAGCTCCGAACCCTCATAAGCTTCCTGATCAGAAGCATCGGCCTGGTCCTCATAAGCCTCCCCGCCGCCGCTGCTGTCCGGATCGTCAGATTCACCGGAATACTCTTCGTCCCCGTAATACCCGTCCTCGTAATATTCATCCTCATAATACCCGTCTTCGTAATATTCGTCCTCGTCGTAGTATTCATCTTCATCCATCAGGTCGCCCGATTCTCTTGCCTGCGTCTCGCTCTTAATATCAATCTTAAATCCGGTCAGATGAGCTGCCAGACGCACGTTCTGTCCGTCCTTGCCGATCGCGAGAGAAAGCTGAAGGTCCGGCACAACGACAGTCGCCGTTTTGTCGTCGGCGTCCGCGCTGACGTAGATGACCTCCGCCGGGCTGAGCGCGTTTTCAATCAGGAGCGCCGGGTTCTCGTCCCAGTTGATGATGTCGATCTTTTCCCCGTTAAGCTCCTCAACCACCGCGTTGACACGGGATCCTCCGACACCGACGCACGCGCCGACCGGATCGACATCCGGATTGTTTGACCAGACGGCAATTTTCGTCCGGCTTCCCGCCTCACGCGCGATATTTCTGATCTCCACAGTGCCGTCATGCACCTCGCTGACCTGGGCTTCAAAGAGCCGCTTCACAAGCTCGGGATGGGTTCTCGACACTAGGATCTTCGGACCTTTTGGCGTATCCTTGACTTCAAGCACATAAACTTTGATGCGCTGGTTCAGACGGTAGCTCTCGCCTTTGATCATCTCCTCATTATTGAGAAGCGCGTCAGCTTTTCCGAGGTTGATACTGATGTTCCGTCCGTTGTTTCTCTGTACGATGCCGGTCACAATATCGTGTTCCTTCTCATAATACTCATTGAACAGTACCTTGCGCTCTTCCTCTCTTATCTTCTGAAGGATCACGTTTTTTGCGTTCTGCGTGGCAATCCGGCCGAACTCCTTGGATTTGATCTCAACGCGCACAATATCGCCAAGCTCATATCTGCTGTCTTTCAGCTTTGCGTTTGTCAGGCTGATCTCCGAAAGCTCATCTTCCACCTTCTCGACCACGGTTTTCTCCGCGTATACTTCAAATCCGCACGTTTCAGGATCTATATTCACGACAACATTTGATACTTCGGTCTTTCCGTAATGGTTCTTGCAGGCCTGCAGCAGCGACTGTTTGATCGCCTCGAACAAAGTCTCTCTGCTGATGTTCTTTTCTCTCTCCAGAATCGTCAGTGCACCTAACAACTCATTATTCATGACTGTATCCTCCTCACTGGAAATCAAATGCCAGCCTGATCAGTGCTATCTGTGAGCGTTCAAACTCCATTTGCTCCTGTTCTCCTATCTCTATAATGATTTTTTCCTTATCATATGATTTCAGTATTCCGGTAAACTCCTTCTGGCGGCCGATCGGACGGAAGGTCCGCACCTCCACCTCCTCGCCGATGCTTCTCGCGAAATCCTTATCTTTTTTCAATGGCCTCCCAAGTCCCGGCGAGCTTACCTCAAGGATATATGCTTCATCGATGTAGTCCTTTTCATCCAGAAGATCGCTGAGCTTCCGGCTGACCTTTTCACAGTCGTCCACTGTAATACCGCCCGGTTTGTCGATGTAAGCCCTCAGATACCAGGTGCCCCCTTCTTTTACGTATTCCACATCTACCAGTTCAAACGCGTTCTCCTCAATGATCGGAAGCAGCAGTTCTTCCGTTTTCTGTTCATACATTTCCTTCTTACTCATCCATGCGCCTCCCGCCCGCAGACTTTACAGTATGCCACAAAGAAGAGTGGGTCGTTGACCCACTCTTGCATTCGTATTACTATTTAATTCTACTTCATCATAACACTATTTTATGCCAAATGCAAGAGGATTTCTGCAGGAATCCTCATTCTCTGTTACTGATCGGTTACAGTTCACACATCAATGTCATTTAGTTTAGGTAATGGGTTGGATCCTTCCATGGGGTCTAACCCATTTTTGTTCTTTTTTTATTTTT
>CANRGB010000190.1 GCA_947630005.1 uncultured Lachnospiraceae bacterium | reverse complement strand
TTTGCCGCCAACATTGGCAATAATATTTTGAGCTACCTTTGCATAGTCCAGTTTCTGCTTTGTCTTAGCCATTTTATAGTCCTCCTTATGTTTGTTGTGTGCCTGCCGTCTCAGCTCACGTTGAAGTCCGTGCCGATCAGGGCTGGACGTTGCTCTTTCTGTGTCCTATTGTAACTGAAAAATTCTTGACAGAGAATTACCAAAGAATATATACTCTATTTACCAACAGTAAATACGGGGTGGGGTTATGTATAATCAGATATTAGACACGTTCCTCGCAGTAGCAGACTGCAAAAGCTTTAACAAGGCGGCGGAAAAGCTCTATATCACGCCGGCAGCAATCATGAAGCAGATGAATGCGCTGGAAGCGCATCTTGGCCTGAAGCTGATTAAGCGGACTAAAAAGGGAATTATACTGACCGCAGCGGGGGAATCGGTTCAAAAAGACGCAAAAAAAATAATACGGGAATCCAGGCGGGCAGTCGAGCGGGCTAGAGCCGCCCAGGAAAACGCCGCGAAGATTATCCGTATCGGTTCGTCTCTCCTCCATCCCTGCCATCCTTTTCTTTCTTTGTGGAATGAACGGGCTTCAAATCCAGAGGAGTTCAAAATTAAAATTGTTCCATTCTCTGATGACCAGCTATACACGACGGCATCCTTGCTGGGGAAAGATTTTGATTTTTTGACTGGCACATTTGATTTTGCCCAGGGGACAGAGACAACGTGCTTCTACAAACTGTGGGAAAGTAGGCTGTGCATCGCAGTCCCGAAAACAAACTCTCTTGTGTCAAAGCAGTCGCTGGAAATCCGCGACTTGTATGGGCAGCATATCATCACGGTAAAGACAGGCAGTTCCCCACTGCTGGACGATATGCGCAACATTCTGAAAATGACCCATCCACAAATCATTATGGAAGACGGAGACTATCTCTACAGCATGGACACCTTCAATTACTGTGAAGAACGAGGCATCCTGCTTTTGACCCAGGAACGCTGGCATAATATCCACCCCTCCCTGAAGACGGTTCCTGTCCAGTGGGATTTTACCATTCCATACGGCCTTTTGTACTCTAAGGAGATTGAAGCGGAAGCGCTGCGGTTTTTAGAACGGGTGCAGGAATTAGAGAACGTTTGTCCACCAACATAGGGGCGCACAAAAGTTCCAGGCTCCTTCCCAGCCGATAGCGGTTGAGATATGTATTGGGAGACCGATCGAAGAATTCAGATGAGATCAAGGAGGATATCTGTTATGCTTGCAGATTACCATGTACATACACAGTTCAGCGATGATTCCGTATACCCGCTGGAGAACGTGATCAGCGACGCTGTTTCCCTGGGACTGGATGAAATTTGTATCACCGATCATGTAGACTATGGAATCAAAGCAGACTGGGACAGCGGCCAGAAGATCCGTTACCGTAACGGGGATCCGTTTGCCAATGTGGACTATCCCCGATACGTGGCGCAGATCGCTGAACTTCAGGAGAAATACAAGGACGCAATAAACATAAAACTGGGATTGGAATTTGGCGTCCAGACGCACACGATCCCGCAATATGAAGCTCTTTTCCGCCGTTATCCCTTCGATTTCATTATCCTGTCCATCCATCAGGTGGAGGACAAAGAGTTCTGGACCCAGGATTTCCAGCAGGACCGGACTCAGCAAGAGTACAATGAACGCTACTACGAGGAAATGTTGCGTGTAGTCCGAGACTACAAGAATTACAGCGTGCTGGGCCACATGGATCTGATCAAACGGTACGATATGGCCGGGATCTATCCGTTTGCAAGGGTCAGGCCCATGATTGCAGAAATATTGAAAATTGTGGTCGCTGACGGCAAAGGGATCGAGGTGAATACCTCATCTCACCGGTACGGTCTGACAGATTCCATGCCCTCAGCGGAGATTTTGCGCCTTTATAAAGACCTGGGCGGAAGTATCATTACCATTGGCAGCGACAGCCACGCGCCGGAGCATTTGGGAACATACATTGAGGAAGCAAAAGCACAGTTGAGGGAGATCGGATTTCACAGCTTCTGCACTTATGACAAAATGAGGCCGGTTTTCCACCCGCTGTGACAGGATGAAGGATCAGTCATGAAATGTAAATCAAGAGCAAAAGGGAACGGATATTCCCGTGATGGTTTTTTCGCGAAGCTGCTGACCCTTGTATTTCCCATCGCTTTTCAGCAGTTCATGCTCGCCTCGGTCAGCGCTTCCGATGCGCTGATGCTGGGAAAACTGACACAGGACTCTATGTCGGCTGTGTCGCTGGCCAGTCAGGTAGCTTTTGTGGAAAACCTTTTTTTAGCCGCTGTGACCATAGGTCTTTCCATATTCGCGGCACAGTATTGGGGCAAAAAAGACCGGGCGGCTGTGGAGCAGATATTTGCCTATGTAATGAAAATAACAGCCACGATCTCAATCCTGTTCTTTCTGGCCGGACTTTGTATTCCCGGCCTGCTGATGCGTGTTTTTACAAATGATCCCGTTCTGATCGGCGGCGGGACGACCTATCTGCGTACCGTATCGTTGTCATTCCTTTTGACGGGTATTTCACAGGTTTATCTCTGCATCCTGAAAAACACAGGGAAAGCGGCAAAGGCCAGTGTGATCAGTTCCGCTGGCGTACTCGTCAACATTGCGTTGAACGCAGTCCTGATTTTCGGATTGATTGGTCTTCCCAAATTGGGAATAGCGGGAGCGGCGCTTGCCACCGTAACCGCGAGAGGATTCGAAACGGGATGGTGTGTTTGGGAAACCGCAAAAAGGGATCGTGTAAAACTGAGACTGCGCCACTTACTGCATGACGACGCGCTGCTTCGCCATGATTTCTGGAAATATACTGCACCTGTTCTTGGAAACGAGATCGTATGGGGCGTGGGATTTACCATGTATTCCGTAATCATGGGACATCTGGGATCAGACGCGGTAGCGGCAAACTCCATCGCCAACATTGCAAAAAATCTTATTGCCTGTTTTTGCACAGGTCTGGGAAGCGGCGCCGGTATTATTGTCGGAAATGAACTCGGCGCCGGTCATTTGAAGAAAGCAAAGGAATACGGAGGGAGACTCTGCAGGCTGTCAGTTGTCTGCGGCGCGGCGTCCGGCGTTATACTTTTGGCCTTGAGTCCATTGATTTTGTCCGTGACGAATTTAAGTGGCCCGGCATCTGCATATTTAAGATGGATGCTGGTCATGTGCTCCTGCTACATGGTAGGAAAATCCGTCAACAGCACAACGATCGGAGGTATCTTCTGCGCCGGCGGGGATTCCAGATTTGGCTTTCTCTGCGATACGGTGACCATGTGGTGCGTCACTGCCCCGCTGGGAATGCTCGCGGCCTTTGTTCTGAAGCTGCCTGTCCTCGCGGTATATCTGATCGTCAATCTGGATGAGATGATCAAGCTGCCTGCTGTGTACAGGCATTATAAAAAATACAAATGGGTAAAGGACCTCACAGTCAATAATACACACAAGTCCAGCTAAGAAATGTCAATAGGTAAAATGAAAAATGTATAAAAAGTTTTTTCAAGCGGCTGATGTAAAAAAGG
>CANRGB010000189.1 GCA_947630005.1 uncultured Lachnospiraceae bacterium | reverse complement strand
GCTGAAAAACTGGCTGAAAAGTATACGTTCGAGTTTGAGAAAAAAATCGATGAGACACACAGCTGCGTGCGGTTCTGCACAAGCTGGAGCTCCAAAGAAGAAGAGATACAGGAACTGATCCGGGATATACAGCAGCTTTAAAAAGATGCAAAAATACGAGCTTCTGTACTCAGATATGACTCAGGACAAAATGATAAGATAAGGGAAAAGAGATGAAATCGAGGGCAAAATATTATTTAAAGTATACAGCAGTGTTTTTTCTGTTTATTCTGGCAGTGTACGGATATTATCTGCTGTATGACAAGTCTTTCGTCAACCGTGAGAAGGCATATGGGGACGGACTTGTACAGCACTACAACGCGCTCTGCTATTACGCCGGATGGCTGCGCAAAATCATCAGGACTCTGCTGAATGAGCACAGACTCGTAATACCGGAATGGAGTTTCAGCATTGGCTACGGATCGGATATTCTCGCATCGCTGCATTATTATGTAATAGGAGATCCTTTCTGCCTGCCGTCGGTTCTTGTACCTGTCCGGTATATGGAATATTACTACGGATTAATGATCATCGCCAGGATGTACTGCGCGGGAATCGCCTGCTCAGAATTCTGTTTTTATATAGCAAAAAAGCAGCAGATGGACAACAGTATCCTGGCAGGAGCGCTGGCCTATACGTTCTGCTCATATGCCGTGTGCGGCGGGATTCGCCATCCTTTCTTTATTAATCCCATGATATATTGTCCGATGCTGCTGCTCGGCGCGGAAAAAATTCTGCGAAAGGAAAAGCCGCTGCTGTTTATTTTATCCGTGTGCGTAAGCGCGGTCAGCAATTTTTATTTTTTCTATATGCTGGTGATCGTCACCGTTGGATTTGTGACAGTTCGTCTGGGAACGCGGTACCGCCGCTCCCTGAGTCCGCACAGGTTAAAAGATCTGATATGCGATTTTCTCAGGATCGGTATCTTCTCTGTCCTGGGGCTCGGATGCGGGGCCGCAGTTTTTCTTCCCGTTATTCTTTCTGTGTTCAGAGATACCCGGTTTGCAGCTGGCACCTACTATGATCTGCTGTACCCTCTGAGCTATTACGCGAATCTGCCTTCCAACGCGCTGACCTACAAAAACGCAGAATACTGGAGCCTGCTGGGGCTTTCTCCCGCAGGGTTTCTGTCCCTTTTCCTGCTTTTTGCAAAGCGGAAAAAATACGGCATCTTAAAATCCCTGTTTCTGGGAATGACGCTGATCCTGCTGATTCCGGCCGCCGGTTCTGTAATGAACGCTTTTTCCTATCCTGCCAACCGCTGGATCTGGGCCTGCATGCTGTTCATATCTTATCTGATCGTTGTCATGTGGCCGGACCTGCTTCACATGAACGAAAAAGAAAAGCTCTGTACAGGACTCGGACTGCTCGGATATTTCCTGCTCTGTCTGCTCCTTGATAATTCCAGGACGGAAAATTTCGCATACTGCCTGCTGTGCGCGGCCGGACTGTTCGCCGCTCTGCAGATAGATTTTTCATCAGTCAAAAAGACTGTATGCCGGCGGGAAAGGCTCATCCTTTTCTTCGCGTTTGTCAGTGTGTCAATAAACGGCTATTATCATTTTTCAGTAAAAGAGAGCAGTCTTCTTGAAGAATATGCAGACCGCGGGAAAGTATTCGAGACAGCATTTGAGACACAGGATATCGCAGTGGCGGAAGCGGCGGCCGGAGAATCTGATTTTTTCCGGTACACACATTTCGCGGCGAACAATAATTCCACGCTGCACAGCGGACTGCATTCTCTTCAGTATTTCTGGAGCCTGACAAACCCGGACATTGTCGCGAGCAACCAAACGCTCGGGATTCTGGGACGGACGCAGAATAATTATTTTGACCAGAACAACCGCGCGGGACTGACCGATCTGGCCAATGTCAGATATTTCGCGGATCTGGCCGGCAGAACCGGTTACGCACCGTACGGCTACGAATTTGTCGGAAGCTATTCGGTCGGATCTTCAGAAGATAAAAAGTGGGATGTCTACCGCAACAGTATTTTTCTTCCATTTGGTTACACATACAGCTCTGTTCTGGATAGGGATGAATTTGAATCTTTTTCTTCTACACAAAAGGAAAAAGCCATGCTTCAGGGAGCGCTTCTGGAACCGGCGAAGGACAGCCCCGCGGACGCGGAAGCCGCACTTCCCACTGCAGAACCGCAGTTCCGGGAGCAGGAACTCCCTTATGAGATTGTCTGTGAAGACAAGAACATTTCCTGCGGGGAAAATTCGTTCATCGCGACTGCGAAAAAAGCCGAAGCATCTCTTTCTTTCGAGGGACTTCCGGACTGTGAGACGTATCTTGTAATAGAAGGGCTGGATTACAAAGCCTGCTCTCCGATCGATCTGTATAAGGATGAGTACTCTGCATTCGATCCGCTCGACCGCTTTACGGAAAACAAGTGGAATGAAAAAGGAACTATGGAGAAAATATCCGAGCTTTATAAAAAGCGGAACTGGTCGCAGCCGGATTCCCTGGAAATTCTGGTATCCGGCATTGACGAAAACGGCAGCGCGGTAACGCAGCAGCTCTATCATTTCACTCCCGATTACATATGGTATTCGGGAAAAGAAGATTATACCGTAAACCTCGGATATTCTGAGAACGCACGGACTTCTGTCAGACTCGTGTTTCCGGAAGCCGGCATTTATTCTTTTAAAGCACTTAAGGTAATCTGCAGGCCGATGGACGGATTTGAGGAAAATATTCATGCGCTCGGCAGGGAAACAATGGAAGATGTTGTTTTTGGAACCGACTGCGTGACAGGAAAGATCACTGTTTCCACAGATAAAGTTCTGTGCGCGACGATTCCCTACTGGAAAGGCTGGACCGCCTATGTGGACGGAGAAAAAACAGAAATCCGGAAGGTAAATATGATGTATTCAGGGCTGATACTTTCCAAAGGTTCTCATTCAATTAAATTCGTTTACCGAACACCTGGCCTCAGAACCGGAGTGCTGATTTCTCTGATCTCCCTGCTGACAGTGTTTGGATTTTATATAATCAGATACCGCAGACGAACTGTTTTGCCTCATGAAAAATAGCTTTTCTGCCTGTTTTGTTCAAATCGCAGGAGGCCGCATCCCCCATGGGACCGCGGCCTCTCATTTTCAACACATTTTTCTGTTTCCTGAATTTTTAAAAAATATTTCCAAAATCTACGCCAGAATTTCCTCTGCCAGCGCCTCAAGCTTCGGAATATCCGCATCCTTCAGCGTGGATTTGATCGTCACCATATTCTCGCAGATCGTCACGTCTTTCAGCGTCTCAAGCACCGATCTCATCACTTTCCCTGCGGACGGAGCCCAGGAACCGTTCTCGATGAGCGCCACCTTGCGGTTTCTCCAGGTCTTGCTCTTCAGGTGATGCAGGAAGTCCTCCATGCACGGGAACACGCCGGCGTCATAGGAAGATGCCGCGAGCACCATCCTGTCATAGCGGAACGCGTCCTCAATCACTTCCGCCATGTCGTCCCTGGCGAGATCAAACACTTTCACTTTCTTCGCTCCCTTTGCCTCAAGGATCTCCGCCATC
>CANRGB010000188.1 GCA_947630005.1 uncultured Lachnospiraceae bacterium | reverse complement strand
TTTATGCGCGAGTGGCTCAGAGGTGGAGTATCGCCTTGCCAAGGCGAGGGTCGCGGGTTCGAATCCCGTCTCGCGCTTTTTTTATTTTATGCGCAGACCAGACCCAGACATGGAAATCAGCTGCTGATGCAGCATCTGGACCGCGCGGCGAGCAGGAGGAAAAGCGCCTCCTGCTCGATCACAGACCCGCCCAGGGAAAACAGATTAAAATCGGGCAGAAGGGAAACCGCTTCCTGCCCGATTTTAATCTGTTTTCTTATTTTTTCATACGAAAGGTCCGCCTCCGCGCCGCACAGGCGTAAACATCCGCTGCTCTTTTCAGGAATTCCCCGCTGTGATCCGATAAGCTTTATAGCCCGGGTATTCGGCCGCCGGCTCCGCTTCTGCGGAATCATCGTAATATTTGTGAATATATTCCATCGTGCTGCCGATATCCTGATCCAGAAGATACAGATCCTTCCTCCCGACAACATCCCGGAACGGATTGGAAATGCCGTTCTCCTCCATCAGATCCCGGCACCACGGCATCATCGAAGGCCAGCCGCCCAGTGAGAGAATATTCTGCGCGATTCCCTGCGGCACCGCATCAAACGGACCGTAACCGCCCGCAAAGGAGATCGTTCCGATCTTTGCCAGATACAGATGTTCCGTGTCCGCGTGCAGCTTCTCCGCGGTTTCTCGCACGGCGAGTTTTTTCTGTGTCCTCTCTGCGCTGTTTATCCTCCAGTTTCCCCGCCACATGCTCTGCGTCAGGCACAGCACAGAGAGGAAAAGCGCCAGTCCCGTCCGGAAAGCAAAGCTGCTCTCCTTTGGCCGGTGCAGCCAGAGCATGACCAGAGATACGGCCATCCACAGCCCGGCATCGACGCGGTTGTACAGATATCTGCCCGTATAATACAGATAAAAATACAAAAGACCCGTCACCGCCGCCTCGTACAATACCGCGGCCGCGGCGCATTTTGAATGTTCGCCCCAAAGGATCCAGAAAAAGAAAAGCAGCAGGAAGCAGCAGAAACTTTCCCGCGCAAAAAGCTTTGGCGGCACCTCGCGCAGGAAATTTTTCAGGAGCTGAAAACTGACCCTCTTCGGAGTTTTGAGCGCGATCAGCTTTCGCATCACCTCCGGCGTAAACTTTTCCGTATCCAGGAAATTCCAGCCCCGGTACATGCGGTACGCCGTGCGGTCAATCCCAAGCGCCTCATACGCCTCGGCGTTCGCGTCGTAATCCGGGAAGCCATAGTCCAGAAGTTCCGTGCGGAGTTCATTGTACTCCAGATATTCCTGCCACTCCTTGGAACGGTAAGCGGCCCGGTCTGTCATATGCAGGCATCCGGTCAGAACAAGGAGCGCGGCGAAAATACACACGCAACGGAAAAACCGTTTCTTCGCAAGATTAGTCCCCTTTTCTGCTCCTTCCAGAAGCAGGAATACGCCGATCCCGCTCATAAGCGCAAGCTCCGCGAAAAACTGCTGTTCCCGGTACAGGAATCCGGCGCAGGACAGCGCGTACCCGCAGAGCAGGCGTTTCCAGGCAGTCCTTCCCTGCTCCGCCGCGGACAGCAGCAGAAAAATGCCCGCGGCGGAGACAATCCCGGCCGTCTTTGTGTACTGGATACGGATATACCCGTCATACGCAAAAAAATAAATGACGAGCACGCCAAGCCACAGCGCGGCCGCGCTTTTAAGTCTTCGGACCACGCTGTACAGAACCGCTGTAAAAGCTCCGAACAGCGCCGCGTACTGAAGCAGCGTATACCACGGAACCTGGTTCCGGATACGGTACAGCATGGACAGAACCAGTCCAATGATATAATTCGTATAGACCAGATGCGCGTCATAATATCCTCTGGCGCCGTTCACAGACAGCGCGATCGCCATATCGTCGTTCGTCTCAAAAGACGGATAAAACAGAAAAAGCAGGGAAACCAGAATCAGCACGTTCAGCAGCGCCGACAGCAAAAGGATCTTTCCGGGATTTTCCAGCCATTCAGATTCTGTCTTCATAATTCCTCCTTTGCCTCAGTCTCCTCAGAAACCTTTTTTTCGTAAGTCCGCTCACTGATAATATACCGCGGACGTGCCTTCGTCTCCAGATAAATTTTTCCGATATATTCCCCGATGATGCCAAGACTGACGAGCTGGATCCCGCCTACAAAGCAGACGATCGCGCAGAGACTCGCCCAGCCGGGCACCGTATTCCCGACAAAATACTGTACAATGCTCCAGACAATCAGACAAAAGCTGAAAACCGACACCAGCATCCCAAACGCCGCGATCATCCGGATCGGTCTGACGCTTAAACTCGTGATTCCGTCAAATGCCAGGCCCAGCATCTTTGACAGCGGGTAATGGCTCTTCCCCGCCGCCCGCTCGTGCCGTTCATACGGAACCTGCGCGCTTCGGAATCCGATCAGCGGGATCATGCCGCGCAGGTAAATATTCACCTCGCGGAAATTCTGCAGTTCATTCAGCACGCGGTTCGAGAGAAGGCGGTAATCCGCATGGTTGAAAACGACTTCCACGCCCATCCATGACAGCAGGTGATAGAACGCTTCCGCGGTGGTCCGCTTGAAAAACGTGTCCGTCTCTCTGCTGCTGCGCACGCCGTACACGACTTCACAGCCTTCCTGATATTTTTTCACCATCTCATCCATGGCGTTCGGATCATCCTGACCGTCGCAGTCGATTGAGATCGTGATATCGCACCGGTCCTTCGCTTCCATCAGCCCGGCCAGGACCGCGTTCTGATGACCGCGGTTTCTGCTCTGGGAAATCCCGATATAATGCCGGTCTTTTTCCGCGAGATCCGAAATGATCCGCCAGGTCTCATCCCGGCTTCCGTCGTTGACGAACAGGATCCGGCTGTCGTCACTGATCAGTCCCCGTTCTGTCATCTCCTGAATTCTGCGCAGAAAGACGGGCGCCGTTATCGGAAGCACAGATTCCTCATTGTAACAGGGAATTATAATATAAAGAACACATGGCCGCGCCATTTGACAACGTCTCCTTTGCACTTTATGAATTTCTGAATAACAAGATCATGCCTTCTGTCTCATGGTGAAGCCCCGCGGCGCGGGGCATGGACATCCGCTGTAATTATAGCAAAACCGGAACGGGAAAACAACAGCAAACCGGCAAAAGAAACATCCGGCCGCAGGAATTTCAATTTTGTTTCATTTTTTTGAAACTTTCTGCAATTTATTATCGTAAATTTCCGGAAGTTGTGGTAGAATAACCCATGAAAGGTTCTGTCCGTGCATTTTTCGGCCGGCAGCGCCTGGATTTTGTCATAATAACAAAAAAGGAGGAATTTTTTATGGCATTGGTAACTACTACTGAGATGTTCAAGAAAGCATACGATGGCCACTACGCGATCGGCGCATTCAACGTGAACAACATGGAGATCGTACAGGGTATCACAGAGGCGGCTGGTGAGCTCAATTCCCCGCTCATCCTTCAGGTATCTGCAGGCGCAAGAAAATACGCGAACCATACTTACCTTGTAAAGCTCGTTGAGGCGGCTCTCATCGAGAACGATATTCCGATCGCTCTGCATCTGGATCACGGCGCGGATTTCGAAATCTGCAAGGCCTGCATCGACGGCGGATTTACTTCTGTCATGATCGACGGTTCTCATCATCCGTTCGAGGAGAACATCGC
>CANRGB010000187.1 GCA_947630005.1 uncultured Lachnospiraceae bacterium | reverse complement strand
TTTATTTTTTGCTCCAGTATATGGTTAATTAACAGCATGTATCTCCTTTACCAGACTCTCTAACTTAATGACATTGGGAGTGAACAGTAACTATATGACGTATTCTGATTATCAGGCTGGTTTATATTTACATGTATCTGCTGATATGCTATTTTATTAATTGCCGCCATCGAGGAGCGGTTCCTCAGGTTTGACCCGCAGGCTCGGATCGTCATACTGGAGGAGAAAATTTCACAGGATGAACAGGAAACCGGTGAAACAGAGCGCCGGGAAACCGGAGAAAGCCATGGGAAAACGCGGCGAGGCAGGGAGAGGACAGAGAAATTGGCATGGCAGAGACAGGAAAACAGATGAGAAAACAAGAAAAAAGTGTGGCTGGGGCGGGGACATGGATGCCGCCCCTCTTCAGGCGGATTCTGTACGCGCTTCTGTGCAGCGCGGCCGTATGCGCTTTGTGCGTGTATGGCCCGCTGTATACGCTGGATAATACTGCCTCCGACGCGTTTTATCAGCGCCGGGGCATGCCGGACGAAAATATCATCGTGATCGGGATGGATGAGGAAGCGCTTGAGGCCCTCGGTCCGATGCCGTGGCCGAGGGAGGTTTTTGCCCGGGTAATTGAAAACCTGAACAGCGACCCGGACAATCGTCCCTCCGTGATCGGGATTGACGTGCAGTTTACGGGGGAAAGTCTCGCGGATGCAAACGGGGATGAGGCACTGGCACAGGCCTGCGCCAGATACGGCAACGTAGTCACGGTGAGCGCCGGAATCATCGGAAGCGGCGCGGCGGCGGATGACGGCGCCTGGCATCTTGATACCGGCGTCCTCGGATGGGAGGAACCTTATGGGGCGCTGCTGGAACATGTGGAGACGGGCCATGGCAACGCCGTGCTGGACGGCGACGGTATCCTGCGCCATGCGCTGCTGTATCTGGAAAAGCCGGATGGGGAAACTGCCCCCTCTTTTCCCTGCGTGATCTATGAAAAATACTGCCGGGAGAATGGACTTACGCCTTCGGAGCCGGAATCGTTACAGATTTTATCCGGTCTGTCTCATGAAACGGTTTCCGCGCAGGACGCGCAGAAATCCTGGGAACTGCAAAGAGAAGTTTCCGGGGAGGCAGGTGTTTGGTATATCCCGTTTGTCACAGAACACGGCGGATACGAGGATTCCTTTACATTTCTCAAGTGTCTGGAAGGTCCGGTGAGTTCCCGGCGTCTGGCGGGGAAGATCGTGCTGATCGGGCCGTATGCGCCGGGAATGCAGGACGAATATTTTACCTCCATCTCCCATGACAGGACGATGTTCGGCGTGGAGATCCAGGCAAACCTGATCGACGCTTTTCTGAATGGCAGAAACGTCCGTGAGGCAGGCCGGGAGATTCAGATTCCGGCATTGTTTCTGCTTGCGTTTCTGACGGCGTTTGCGCTGTGGGACCGCAGGACGCTTCCGTCTGTTCTGATCTGGCCTGGCGTATGCGGGCTCTGGGCTGCCGCCTGCTCTTATTTTTATCAGAACGGCGTCATCCTGCATATTCTCTGGGTACCTGCCGCCGTCACGGCGGAATTTGCAGTCTCTGTCTTGTGGAATTACAGCCGTACAAGGCGGGCAAAGAAAAAAGTGGAGCAGACCTTCGGCAGGTACGTGGACCATGCTATCATAAAGGATCTTATGGAGAACGACGCCGCGGCGGATCTTGGCGGAAAGCTTGTGGATATCGCGGTGCTGTTCGTGGACATCCGGGGATTTACCACTATGAGCGAATCCCTGTCGCCGACGGTTGTGGTGGAGATCATCAACCGCTATCTGTCGCTGACGACGGACTGCATCATGAAGAACCATGGGACGCTGGACAAGTTCGTGGGTGACTGCACTATGGCGATCTGGAACGCTCCGGTCCGTGTGGATGATCCCACAGGGCTTGCCTGCAGGGCGGCTATGGATATGGTGAAAGGCAGCGCGGCCCTTGGAGAAGAGCTGGAAAGGCAGTTTGGCAGGACGGTGGACTTCGGCATCGGGGTACATTACGGCCCTGCCGTGGTGGGGAATATCGGCGCCAGCAGGCGTATGGACTATACAGCTATCGGGGATACCGTGAACACGGCGGCGCGTCTGGAAGCGAATGCGAAGGGCGGCCAGATCCTGATCTCCAGGGCAGTGAAGGAGATGCTGGGGGACAGGGCCAGGACGACTTCCCTGGGGAACAGTATCAAATTAAAGGGCAAATCAGAAGGATTTGAGATATTTACGCTCGATAAACTGCTGTAATACGCTCTGCGAAGGTATGGCAATGACATCCAGGCTTTCACACAGACAGAATGCCGACGAATTATTAAGATATGTTTTGTGAAGGTTCTGGGTATCAGGCAGAAAGGAACTTTATGGAAAAATTAACGGAAAGTATACGAAAACAGGCCTGGCTCATTGTTTTTGCGGCGGTGCTGCTGGCCTGCTCTTTTTTTGGATCTCTGTGCGCATATGCCGGGGCGGAAGACCGGGATCTGATCGTGCCGGATGCCGACGCCCGCTATTATACGGCTGCCGACATCAGCGATATGCCGCTGCAGGTCGTCAATTACGCAAAGAATGAGATCTACGCGCGTCACGGCCGCCTTTTTGATTCCGCTGAGCTGACCGGATATTTCAGTCAGCAGCCATGGTATTCGGGGACGATAAAGGCGGATGATTTTACGGATCAGGTATTCAACGAATACGAAAAGGCCAATATTCTCCTTTTAAACGACCGTGAAATGGCCCTCAGCCCGGGAGGCTATGCGCTGGACCAGCCGGGATATAATTATGACGCCGTGGAAGAGTACATTGCGTCCCGTTTCGGGACGGTTCAGGCGGAGGCGTTCCTTATGCGTCTGCGGAAAATCATCGGGACGGTTGTCCTGAAGGACAGCGAGGGCGAGTCTTTAGATGTGGAAGAAAACATGCGTCTTTTCAGCGAGAGCGTGCTGGGGACAAAGACGGAGAGCGGAGCCATTGTGGATTTGGATGAAGAGAAGCTGGCGATTCTGGACGAGCGGAGCAGAGCGGCGCTTGAAAAGAACGACGACGGCAGCCGCCTGGTGATCCGCCTCAGGAAGGGGGAGCTGTATTTCAGCGTGGATGAGCCTCTTGCCGAAGATGAGTCGTTCGACATTACCTTTTCCGATCTGCGCCTGGCGATCCGCGGCACCAGCGGCGTTGTGACGATTGAGGACAGTCAGACCTCGTCCGTGATTCTTGCGAGCGGACATGCCATGATCTATGAGAGAGGCCGTCAGACAGGGACGGCGCAGGGAATGGAGATTCAGGCAGGAGAAAGAGTCCGCATCACGTCCGACGAAACGGGAAGGAAGACTTTTGAGAAGGAAACTCTCTCAGAAGAAGACCTTCCGCCTTTCCTGACGGAATGTCTGAGGAAGGATCCGGATGCCGTGCCCAAGGTGCTTGCGGACACGGGATGGACAGGGGAATCGTTTGGCGGAAGCAGTGCGGATGATCTGCAGGCCGCGCTGGAGCAGTATCGGGCTATTGTCGGCCAGGCATCTTCCTATCAATATGAACCCGGAGGCGGCACAACGCCAACCGGGAACTACCGGTATGCTCTGGTACAGATGCAGGCAGAGGACACCGTGCCGACGCTTTTGTTAGAGCAGGAGGCATCAGATTACCTCT
>CANRGB010000186.1 GCA_947630005.1 uncultured Lachnospiraceae bacterium | reverse complement strand
AAGGGTGATAAAGTACAGCTCGTTGGTTTTGGAACTTTTGAGGTATCTGAGCGCGCTTCCAGAGAAGGAAGAAATCCGCAGACCGGCGAGGCGATGACGATTGCCGCTTCCAGAACGCCGAAGTTCAAAGCAGGAAAAGCTCTGAAGGACATGATGAACGAGAAGTAAAAGCCGCTGTCAGCGGACGCTGACTCAATAACATCGGTTCACTCCCTCGCGGCCCGTGAACAAAGTGTAACGATAAAGGTACCGTAAATAAGAACCGGGGAACCGGGTGCAGGCAGATGCCGGAACGCTTCTACAGCAGGAGCAGGCATCTGCCTTTGGTTATATGCGCAGGTCCGCATATGGAAATCAGCGACGGAAAAAGGAGGTGGAAACATGCGTCTTGACAAATATCTGAAAGTATCGCGCCTGATCAAGCGCAGGACGGTGGCGAACGAAGCCTGCGACGCGGGCAGAGTCCTGGTCAACGGGAAAACGGCGAAAGCGTCCACGGCCGTGAAGGCGGGGGATATCCTGGAAATCCAGTTCGGGGGCAAAACCGTGAAGGCCGAGATCCTGAATGTCCAGGAGACAGTGAAAAAAGAAGCGGCGGCAGAAATGTACCGGTATCTGTGAGCCGGGAGATCAGATCCCTGCATAACCGCGGCGCATGGCGCATAAGCTGTAGAAACAGGGTGTTCCGGAGCGCAGCGCATATATATGGAAGAGACAAGGACAGGGAAACCGCATCAGATTCTGTGGAAAGAGAGAAAGCAGGGAAATGTGACGGGAGTGACGGATGTCGTATCCTTTGACGAATCGGCAATCCTTCTTGAGACGGATCTCGGAATGCTCACGCTGAAAGGCAAGGAACTCCACATCAGCAGGCTGTCGCTGGAGACGGGCGAGGTCGATGTGGACGGAAAGATCGACAGCATGGTCTATTCCGGGAACGGACCGGCCGCAAAAGGCAGCCTCCTGAAGAGGATATTCCAATGATGAGCCAGGTGATCCGTCAGGAAACGGTCGTCTTTCTGACGGCGGTTCTGCACGGAGCTCTGCTCACGTTTTTTTATGATCTGCTCCGCGCCGCGCGCCGGGTGTTCGCGCACAGTACGGCCGCGGTCTCGGCGGAGGATTTCCTGTTCTGGATCGCGGCGGGCTTTCTCACGTTCTGCCTGCTTTTTCAGAAGACAAACGGCGTCATCCGAGGATATGTGGCCGTGGGAGCGGCCCTCGGCGTGGCCGTTTACCTGAATCTGTTCAGCCGGTTTGTCCTATGGGTCGTTACGGGGATTCTGCGCGGCGTCCGCGGGATATTCCGAGCAGTCGGGAAGGCGGTTGGGAAAGTACGGCGGATGATCGGAAAAGCAGTCAGGAAAGTGTGCGGAACGGTTCGGAAAGCAGTCGGGAAAGTGTGTGGGACGGTTCGGAAAGCAGCCGGGAAAAAGATCGGAAAAGCGGGAAAAACCTCCGCAGTATCGCACGCACGTAAAAAGAATGCGCGCCAGGCAGCCGTCAAACGACAGTCGAAACCTGACGAAATGTTACGCATACGCGAAAAGAATGTGAAATCAGCAGGAAGAAAGTAATATTTTGTCATTCGATTGCGCATAAAAAAATTAAGAAAAGAATTGAAATTACACGGAAAAAAGTATACAATGTAGAAAACAGGATCGGAGGGCGGAAAGGGGACCGGCCTTCGGCACGTAATATCCAGACTGGAATTTTAAGACTGAGGAGGATGACAACACAGGAACTCTCTGCGGGGGAGAGCAGGTGCATGCAGGTGTGCGGATGCAGCTTATTGTCCGCGGGAACAAACACGAACAAATTATGAGGGGTAAAAAGATGAGTCGAGGCAAAAAAAAGCGCATCAGTAAAAGCAATCGGCAGGGAGTTGCGGCAATCATCGCGGTCCTGTTGCTGCTTCTGATTGTGCTTCAGATTCAAAGTCAGAAGCTGATCACAAAGAACAACAACTACAGGATCCAGAAAACAGAGCTTGAACAGGCGATCCAGGACGAGAAGGTTCGTGCAGGGGAGATCAGGGACCTTCAGGATTACATAAATTCCGATGAGTACATTGAAAAAATTGCCAGGGATAAGCTGGGACTGGTCTATGAAGATGAGATCATCTTCAAAGCCGCGGACTGAGCCGGGAACTGAGGATCTGCCGTACCGTTTGGTGCGGCATTTTTTATCTTGCGGTTCATTCCGATTCTGACAAAACCCGCAGGCCGGATCAGGTATAATGAGGACGGGGCCAGAAGGCCGCGCGGCATCCCGGGGACAGGGGCGCTTCTGTCTCCCGGTGATACAATCATAAGTACAGGTCAGGCTTGGGAGGGATCAGCGATGAGAGAATGGACAACGGCAGGCAGCGCTCTTTTGTTTCCGGAACAGGAGCAGCTGAACAAATACGCGGATGCTTTTTACGGACTGGCGCGGCTGTTTCAGGACATGCCATGCCAGAAGGAAAAACTTGGGGACGACGGCCTGCAGGCCGTTTTTGAGGAGACGAGAGAGCTGGTGTGCAGGCGCTGCGGGCGCGAGGCGCGCTGCTGGGGGAACGATTATTTCGCAAGCTGCAGGATGTTTTATGAGATGGCGAAAGAGACGGAGCAGGACGGAGTCACGGAGGAGACGCTGCAGGAGATGTACGGACAGTGCGGACATGCCGGGGAGGTCGCGGAGGTTTTGGCGCAGAGCTGTCTGCGGGCGCGCAGGGAGCTGCTCTGGAACAACCGGGTCCTCGAACTGCGCACGGCGGTCGGAGAGCAGATCTTTCAGACCGCGGAGCTGATGCGGCGGACGGCCGCCGGCTTTGAGGAGATCACGGGGGAGCGTCAGGACGTCTGGCGGAAGCTGCGCCGGAACCTGAGCTATCTGAAGGTGCGGGTCGAAAATTTCCGGATTTTCCGGCGCGCGCAGGGAGGAAGCGAAGTCTTCCTGACGCTGCGGGCGTCGCAGAACGTGTGCGTGTCCGCAAAAACGGTCGCCGAGGTACTTACCGCGTGCTGCAAAGAGCCGATGTGCCCGGCCAGGGACTGCCAGGCCGCGGTGCAGCGAGAGAGCGCGGGCTTCCATTTTGTTCCGGACACAAAGTACCAGCTTCTCTGCGGGATCTCAAGCATAACGAAGGCGGGGGAAGTCGTCTCGGGCGATAATTTTTCGTTCCTGCAGAAAGAGAACGGCCAGGTCGTGATGAGCCTGACTGACGGCATGGGATCCGGGATGGAAGCGTACCGCGAGAGCGAGAAAGTGATCGAACTGCTGGAACAGTTCATAGAAGCCGGATTCCCGCAGGAGACGGCGGTCCGTATGATCAACTCCTGCATGCTCCTGCAGGATCAGAACCAGATATTTTCCACGATCGATCTGTGTATGGTCGATCTGCACCGGGGCACCTGCGATCTGGTGAAATCCGGAGCCGCCGCGACGTTTCTGATGCGGGGAGACGAGATTGAGGTCATCCACGCGGACACTTTCCCGCCCGGGATGCTCTGGCAGTCGGACTACGAAAGCCATCACAGAGAGCTTGCGTCGGGGGACGCGATCATTATGATGACAGACGGGGTGCTTGAGGCCGTGCCGGAGCAGGGACGCGAGGAGACTATGAAAGACCTGATCCGGAAGATCGCCTGCCCCAACGCGCGGGAATTTGCGAGAAGACTGATAGAGAAAGTTTACCTGATGCAGAGAATGTCGGCGGGGGATGATATGACCGTGCTGAT
>CANRGB010000185.1 GCA_947630005.1 uncultured Lachnospiraceae bacterium | reverse complement strand
AAAACATAGAGGGAGTCGAGACTTTCATTACTATTTGTGCCGCCAACTGAAAGGCGGCGGAATGGAGATTTTTATGAGGATATGGATGAAAACGATATCCAGCTGTTTAAAAACAGCGTGCTTGCGCTGCGCAATATCGGACTGAACAGAAACCGCGGGCTTGGCAGCGTGAGATGTAAAGTGGAAGATGTCCCGGAATCCAAAGATGCCGGGGGAGCAGAAAACACAGAAAAGCCCAAAGCAGCCCCAAAAGCCGGAAATGACGGAAAACCAGAAAAAGATGAGTTTCCCCTGCATGTGAAAGACATGGAAGATGAGAAGACATATGTGATGGCTTATACGGTGAGAAACACGGCGCCGCTGGTTTTAAGCGCTGAAAATGACTATACAACGGAAACATATATCAGCGGACAGCGCGTCCTGGGCTGTCTTGCTGCCGCATATCTGCGTGACGGCGGAGATGGAGACAGTGAGGAATTCGCGGAAATGTTTCTGAAAAATCAGGTGATCTTCAGCAGTCTGTATCCCTGCGACAGGGGAAAGGGTTCCGGAGGTCATATTTATTGTCCGGCGCCATCATACATCAACCGGTTAAAGAAAACGAAACGTTTTGTAAATGTGAGCAAAACGGTACCCCGCACGCCGCAGGAATGTGAACAGGCCGGGATAGCAGAGGATTTTGCAAGCGGCAATGGCAATCAGCCGAAACGCCTGACCGGGAAATTTGCATTTGTGGAAGGTGATCAAGTGGGGATATGGGAGGTGGATACAGAGATTGCTTACCACCACAGGAAAAAGTCCCACAAAAATGATACAGAGGAAGATGAGATGCTGTATGCGTTTGAAGTGGTGCGCAGACAGCAGGCATTTGCCGGAACCATTACAGGAAAAGGGAAATATCTGAAAAAACTGGGAAATTATCTTGAGAAAGGAAGACTGCGCTTTGGAAAATCCAGAAGCTCCCAATATGGGACCTGTGTGCTGGATGGTCCGCTGAATATAAACGAGGCGAAGGGAAGAGAAAAGCGAATACCGAAAGGAACCCGGATACTGGCAGTGCTGCAGAGCGATGCCATATTTTTGAATGATCGGGGTTATACGGTAAAGTGCCGTGAGGTAAGAGATCAGATCAGGGAAGCCCTGGGAATCCGGGAAACGGAGGATGAAACACTCTATACAGAGATTACGGTGAAAGAGCTGACTGGATATTATTCCAAATGGAATCTGAAACGTCAGGCAATCCCAGTGGTATGCGCAGGAAGTACGTTTGAATTTTGTCTGGCGGAAGATCTTGTCCTGAAAGACGAAAACCCATATGCCGACGGAAGCGCCGAAAAGGGGTATCTGTACGCAGGGGAGCGCATCGGGGAAGGATATGGGAAAATTGCGGTGGTCACAAACGGAAAAGAAGACTGCACCATGCAGGAGGCGGATGCACCCATAAGGAATGAAGAAGAGCTTAACGCGGCGAAAATTCTTTGCCGCCGTGTTCTTTTAAAAGAATTGAGGGAACGCCTGATGCAGAATGTGCAGAATACCCAGGCGGAAGTGAATGGAGCAGCAGCTTTGGGAAGGATCACCCAGATGCTGACAGACAGCTGCAATGCTTATCCTTCGGATCCATATGAGAGGTATTCTGATTTTCGGAAGAGGATTGGTTCGATCAAAACAGGAGAGCTCAAAGAGGCAGCAGAAAACCTGTGTGAGAAATGGATTTGCAGCAGCAGTGATCTGGAAAGTGGGAAGCTGAATTATGTGTCGCTGGCAGAAATGGAAGGTCTGAAGGCATTATACGAAAGATATTTTGGAAAAGAAGATTTTGTTCAGGAGCTTTGTAAAATGTGGAGCGATTATTTTATGGCCATACTGGTGAAACAAAAGTATGAGCTGAAGCGCAGGGAGGGGAAAAAATGAGTATTGTAAAACTGTATTACCAGGTCGAGTTTGAACTTCAGTCCCCTCTGGCCATCGGAAGCGGGGAAGGCGTGCTCTCAGACAGTGATGTCCTGCTGGATGACAGAGGTATCCCATATATCCCCGGTTCTTCTCTGGCAGGCGTTTACCGGAGTTTGTTTTCTCGGGATACGGCGGATCTGTATTTTGGACCGGAGCTTTCCCGGGAACGGATAAAAGAGTCTTCTGAGAAGGGAAAGAATGTATTAAAAAGCAGCAGCGTGCTGGTATATGATGCCATGCTCCAAAATCCGGGAAAACAGGTGCTGACAGTCAGAGACATGGTTGCCCTGGATGAGTACAAAACCGGAATCCCGGGAGCAAAATTTGATTTTCAGGTTGTGGAACCGGGAGTACGTTTTGTGACATACCTGGAGCAGAATATAAATATTCCGACCGGCCCGGAGAATCAAAATACTGGAGATGGGAAATACGATGAAGAATATCTTCTGGCCGAAATCGCTTACGCATGGATGCAGGGCGGCATCCGCCTGGGAGCGAAGACGGGCAGAGGCTATGGATGGACCAGAGGCTTGGAGATAAAGAAACGTAGATTTAATCTGGCGGATCCGGAAGCTCTGGACGACTGGCTGAAGTTTGACATGTATGAGGATGCCGGATGGGAGAACGCGGATACGATAGAGTGCCTGAGCGGCGCAGAAAAAGGAACAAAAAAATATGATGATTTGATTAAGAGCTATGAATCGGCAGGAATCTCGCTGCGGGAAAAGAAAACATACAGCATCCGGCTTTCACTGGAACAGGCCGGACCAATCTCCATCCGGCAGTATTCCTCAGACGTGGGCGATGCGGACAAGCACAAGGCGGAGCCGGATTATATGCAGATGAAGCTGGCAGATGGAACACCTGTAATTCCGGGGACTTCCTGGGCAGGAGCGTTCCGCGCGCAGATGGAAAAACTCGATCCGGATTTTGGCAGGAGTACTGAATTGGCGGGATTGTTTTTTGGAAAGGTGAAGGGAACAGATAAACTGAGCGGGCATAAGACCCGAATCAGCTTTTCAGAGAGCGCACTGAGCGAGGGCCGGTGGGTTACATATACGAGAAATGCCATAGACCGTTTTTCGGGCGGAGTTGTTAGCAAGTCGCTTTATACAGAAAAGAATTATGTGCATGGAAAAACAGAAGTGGAAATCTCCTGTGATTTTACGGATATTGAAGAAAACAAAATCCAGCGTTTTCTACGGGTTCTGGCGGCAGCAGTTCTGGATCTGCACGAAGGCTATATGGCCGTTGGCGGACTGACATCGGTGGGTCACGGGATGTTTCGTGTGAAAGAAATTTTCCGGGATGGGACTTCTGTGGAATTTTCACAGATGGACCACAGAAATATGTATCGGGAGCTTCTGGAGGCGTTGTCATAAGGGGAGGAAGAGATGGAAAATAAAGACTGTATGAGGAATATGGAGGAGGAACTTCAAGAAAAGAAGTTTCAAAAAAGCCTTTCCGATATGGCGGATGAAATGGGGAACGGTTATGTCCTTATGATGCTCACGGATGAATTTGCCGTCCGGAAACTTCAGGATATAAAAGAGCAGGGGAAAAAACTATACCGGAAAGCGCTGGAGATACGAATGTTCAATGATATGCAGGAAGCAAAATGGTTCCGGTGCAGCATTGACAGGCCGCTGCGCTGCCGTGTGATAAAAGATACAGCAAAGGAACCTGATTTTACCGGGGACGGCGGCGATGGGAAAAGACCGCTGCGGTACTGGGATGAATATCAGTACCTGGACATCGACGTACCGGGATCTTCGTTTGAGGAAGGAAGGGCACGCGCGACAGGAGG
>CANRGB010000184.1 GCA_947630005.1 uncultured Lachnospiraceae bacterium | reverse complement strand
ACCTCCGTGAGAGCCTCGGTCATAATTCCTTTGCCCCACCAGGCTTTGCCTATGCAGTAGCCGATACCGCCCGTCGCCTGATACTCGTCTACAGTCCCCGCCTCAATATCGCCGATAAGGACATTCCCTTCTTTCAACCACATCGAAACGCAATCACAGACACTATTCATCTTCATCTTAGAGATTTTGTCAATTTACGGTTCATAAACTTTGAGTTAATGTAAAAGAGATAGAAAACTGCTGCAGCAATGATGACAGCCATACCCACTAATCCCATTTCCAAACAAATCGTAATCAAAGCAATTCCCGCCTGCACACAGCAATAGATCAGTTCTATCTTTATATTTTTTCGTCTTTGGGCCACATCCGCTTCATACAGGTGATTGGCGGACATCCAAATAGATGCCAGCAGCAATAATACAAGGTCAAAGAAAAATTCACCTTTGTACAGCCCTTTGTTTCGATGATCCGCATGCCAAAACATGTATAGTGCCTGTGTAACAGCAATAAGAAAAGCCGCCTGCATCGTAATCGCGATTCTTGTGAGATTAGCGCGAAGAATCGGATTCGGTTTCCTTTTTTCAGTTGTCTCTTCTGATGTATATTTCTTCGGTTCAACAAGTTCCGACAATCCGATCCCAAAAACATTTGCCAGCTCGACGAGATTACCTGCCGTTGGTTCAGACTGCTCCGTTTCCCATTTTGAAACCGCCTGACGGCTTATTCCCAACTTCTCTGCGACATATTCCTGAGACAGTTTCAGTTCTTTCCGTTTCTTTCTAATGTTTTCACCCAAACTCATATCAAAAACCTCCTTGTGCCATTGGTATCCTCATTATACCCAAAAGCACAGCTGCACTCCACCAACTATATGTCAACTGGCAGTTGCAAACCGGTTTCTCCGTAACGGTGCTCCGCAAATGTCCCTTTGTGAAATGCCATGTCTACTATGACCAATCTTAAGGCATTGCTAACCGTGTCCTTCTCGACAAATGTGAAGCTGTTTTACGCTCCCTTATCCACATTATTCAAAGTAAATCTGAGCCAATCTACCCTTCTCTCCATACAGATTTTCAGCAAATTGCTTTTTATTGCTGTTTCAAATCCGTGACACGAGCCTTTTACCTCATGTAATTCAGCTGGTATCCCTTGATCCTTCAGTTTTTGACACAGCAATACACCCTCATCATGGAGTGCGTCAAACTGCGCGACTTCTATGTACGTCGGCGGAAACCCGGCAAAGGATGCCGCCTCCAGGGGAGAAGCATACTCAATTCTTTCCGGCTGTCTGTGTCCAAGGTACGCATCCCACATCATTTTGGACAGCTTCGCGTCAAAAACCGGAGTGTCAACATATTTCTTCATGGAATCAGTCGTCATCCGCCTGTCCGTGACTGGATAGACCAATAGTTCAGCATCAGGCATGCGCAGGCCCCGGTCTCTTGCCATAAGGGACACGGCCAGGGCAAGATTTCCGCCGGCGCTGTCCCCGGCAATGATAATATGCGCGCTATCGGTATGCTCCAGTGCCCATTTGTATGTGCAGTAGCAATCCTCCGCCGGGACAGGGAAGGGGTGCTCCGGCGCCAAACGGTAGTCGGTATATATGACCTTACACGGCAGTCTCGAAGCATACAGCTTCGCTATACTGTGGTGGGCAAAAGATGCTTTTAGCACAAAAGCTCCGCCGTGATACAGTACCATACAGGGCAGCTCATCCTCGTGATGGACGGGTTCAATAACTAAAGTGTCAAGAATTGCGCCGCCATACCCCGGAGTCTTATGCCGGGTAACGACAACTGTGTCGTCTGAGCGACATTTGGAAAAGCCAATGATCTTGTTCATCATGGGCAGCAGCGCCGGGTTGTCCGGCATTTTGATCTTTGCTATCTCCGCCAGTTCCTGATCTATGTTGTATTTGGACACAGCATCACCTCCACGACAAACTGAAAGTTATCGCTCTTCAAACTCAGCAAATACCATCATACATTCATCACAATAGTATCCATCTGCCTTTAAGCGGAGAGAAAGTATTTCTTTTTTGAGTAATTTCTCCTTATACTTCTCTGGATACCAGATTACTTGCGTTAGTGATTGTGTCAGGCTCCCTGCATTTTGTGCTTCCACAAAGCCTTTTTTCATTTCTTTTCCACATTTCGGACAATTCATAGTTTGCACTCCTTCTCAAATTAAAATCCTGGTTACACAGTCGGTGCCCTCTGTGTTTAGCCTTTCGTTTTTGCTGTTCCAATTCTTTCTCTATCTCTTCAACCGTCGAAAGACTGCTTTTCAGCTCTTCGGGTAAAGTGCGTGCAATCTGATTTTTCCAATCTGCCACACCTATGGGATTTTGATAACCCGCCAGAGAATACTCAACAACAGTTTCATTTTTCCCTTTTACCAATAATAATCCAATAGTCGGTTTATCATCAGGATCATAGGACTGTGCTAAACGCCGCCCTGGCGCATCTCGTCTTCTCTAATATCACCCTCAATAAACTGCTGGTCAATTATTCCAACGCGGCGGTGGCAGGAATCGGTATTACCAAAAAAATCGATATGCTGTCCTTTGCTATCGCCAACGGTCTGAGCCAGGGTGTTATTCCGCTGATTGGCTATAATTTCTCCGCAAAAAACACCCGGCGTATGCGGGACGCCATCAAGGTGACGCTGATTCTGAGCCTTGCCGTTACGACGGTCGGGGCAGTCCTTTTGTTCACCTGCGCGAATCCGCTGGTACGGGCTTTCATCAATGACGCGCAGACTGTGCACTACGGCAGCATGTTCCAGAGAATCATCTGCATCACTGGACCGTTCACGGCAATTACAACGGTCATTATTTCCATCTTTCAGTCTGTGGGACAGAAAGGAAAGCCGTTGGTGTTGTCCATGCTGAGAAAAGGCGGACTGGATGTGCCGTTTATGTTCCTTCTGGATTCTCTTGCCGGCGTTGACGCTATCGCGTGGGCAACTCCTATCGCGGACTGCGGAGCTATGCTGGCAGGTATTCTCCTGTTTGTGCCGTTATGGAGAAAAATAGGAAAAGAATAGAAAAATACTCCTCACCTCCCGCAAACCTCAATTTTTCTTTGAGTATATCAATCTTGTCTTTTGTGTAATATTATGTATAATAATATAATCGTAAGGAAATCAAGTACCGCCGCAGCCTGGAAAGGAGACGAAACAAAATGGAAAATATAAATATTCCCGTGGGGACCTCCGATTTTACGGAAATCCGGCAGAAGAATTATTATTATGTTGACAAAACCGGGCTGATTGAAGAGCTTCTGCGAACCTCTGCCACAAAAGTCACTCTGATCACCCGTCCCAGGCGTTTTGGAAAAACGCTCGGCATGAGCATGCTTGCCGACTTTTTTGATATCCGAAAAGACAGCGGCGCCTTGTTTGAAGGGCTGTCCGTTTCAAAAAATCAGGAGCTTTGCAAAACCTGGATGAACCAGTATCCCATGGTTTTCGTATCATTCAGAAATGTGGACGGACTGGATTTTAACCAGGCATATACGAAATTATGTACCATAATTGCCGGACTCTACAATGAGCACTATTATTTACTGGACAGCTGTTTATTTACAATACATGAAAAAACAGCGTTCAATACTATTGCTTCTAAAAATGCTGATATGGCAGAAATAGAAAACAGCCTTCTGCGGCTGACCAGAATGTTATCCATTTATTATGGTAAACCTGTCATCCTCCTCATTGACGAATATGATGTTCCGCTGGCAAAGGCAAGCGCCAAAGGCTATTACCGGGA
>CANRGB010000183.1 GCA_947630005.1 uncultured Lachnospiraceae bacterium | reverse complement strand
CGCAGGCATTGGAACTGAACGGAATATTGTTATCCTTCGCGTATTTTTCGGCTGCTGATCCGTAAATCACCGAAAGTCTCAGTTTCTCACAGTTTTTGAATACTCCTGCCCCGATTGTTTTTACGCTGGCCGGTACCGAAACGGCACGAAGATTATCGCAGTCGTAAAAAACAAAATCAGCCAGTGTTTTTACTCCTTCACAAAGAGTCACCGTCTTTAAGGACTTGCAAAACGCAAATGCCTGAGAATCTATCCGCTTGACACCTTTAGGAATTACAACTTCTGTCAGAGCGCTGCATTCCTTAAAGGCTTCCTCCCCAATATTCGTGATGCCATTCTGAAGAATGACTTTCTTCACTGACGCAGCAGCCCAGGGTTTTGCTTTCTCTTTGCAGCTCGGCATTTTTCCCTTTCCTGTGATTGTGATCTGCGTCAAAAGCGGACACTGATTGAATACATTATTTTTTTCCACCTGTATATTCATCGGTACTGAAACACTCTGAAGTTTCTCACAGCCTCCGAATGCAAAATCGGACAGCGTTTTCACACCGCTGCTAACCGTCAGAGTCGTCAATGAAGTGCAGAACGCAAACGCATGGGATCTCACATTTTTGACATTCCCTGGAATCGTGACTTCGGTCAGGCCGTCACAACTGTAAAAACAGCTTTCTCCGATCTCCGTCACCCTGGACGGAATTGTAACTGCCGTCAGATTGTCACAGCTATTGAACGCACTCGCTCCGATCTTTGTCACTTTTTCTGGAATCACTATCGTTTTCAATCCTTTGCAGGTATAAAACAGTTTTTCACTAATCTCATTAATTCCACCCGGCAGTTTTACCTTAGTCAGGTTGTCACTGTTTGCAAATGCTTCTTTTCCAATTTTTATAACACTGTCCGAGAAACTAACTTCCTCCAGACCATCCATATCATAGAAAGCATATCCCCCTGCTTCGGTGATTCCATTTCCTATCATTATTTTCTTCAGAGATATCCTGTTCCATGGGGCCTTTTTGTCTTTCGTATACTCCGGAATCTTCCCGCTTCCCGTGACGGTCAGTTCTTCAAGACTCTGACAATCGTTAAAGATATTCTCACTCGCATCTACAGCACTCAAAGGAAATGAGACCTCTTTCAGATTTACACATCCCTGAAACACAAATTCTCCGAGTCCCTTCACGCCGTCTTTCATTGTCACTTTTCTAAGCTCTATCACATCGCCAAAAGCCTTGGTTCCGATGCTGTTTATTGTCCCCGGAAATTCAAGTTCCGTAAGTTCTGAACATTTATAAAAAGAATACTCTCCCGTTTTTTTCAAACTCTGAGGAAATTTAATTTCTTTCAGAGAATTGCACCATGCAAAGGCATGATCCCCGATTGTTTCCAGGCTCTGGGGCAGAACTGCTTCCGTCATAGTACTGTAACAAAATGCATTTGCTCCAATTCCGGTGATCCCCTCCGTCAGGATAACTTTGTTAATATTCTTTACTTCCCACGGAGAAGGGTTCTCATCACTGTAATCCATCATGACTCCGGAACCCTGTATGGTCAGTACCCCTTGTCCATCCAGCTCCCAGGTAAGCTGTTCTCCACAGGTTCCTCTCTGTGGATGTTCCTCCGGCATTTCTTCGCTGACATCATAATCTTTATCTGCCATGGGATACTGGTAATTGAACCGGTTCGTAGAATATATTTCATCACGATAATGACTTGTAAAGTTTTCCGGACATTTCAGAAACCATTTGTATCCTCTCTTCAAAAATAATTCATAATTTTTGTTTTCAGGATCTGATTTGTCCCGGTCCCATGTAGCGTCAAGATTATAATATACGTCTCCGAGCTTCACAATATTCCATGCGTGCTTTACCGTGGCATCCTTTGATGTCTCACCTCCGACATAACGTGCAGAAATCCCTGCCTCCATGGCCATTCGGTAGAACGACTGCGCATATCCATTACAAACAGCGCTTCCATTTACCAGAGCGGCATAGGCCGAATGATTCAAATGGTTTTCCTTCCCTTCTTTTTCCTCATCATAATGGACATTAAAACAAATATAGTCATATATGGTTTTAATCTTTTCATATTCACTTTTTCCAGAAAGATTGAGATGATTCATAATTTCCGCAACCTTTTGGTCTACAGCCGCTTCCTGCTCCGCAGTTGTATAATATTTTATTCTGCATTGAATAACTCCGCTCCACACCCCATTGTTTACAGACGACTGTACTTTTGTATAGTTCTTTCTCCACGCCTGTTTCAGATAATCTCCTTCTGTAGGCACTCCTGTATGTTTAATCGCTTCTGCAAATATATCATCCGGTAATTCATTGTAATAATCATCCTTATCCATTTGAAATCCAATGTCAAATATTTCAACCCGTTCTTTCAGCTTCTGACGCATTTCCGCTCCCGCCCGCTCGACAGAAGTAAACTGTCTGTAATCTCCGTTTGCCATAGAAGCTGCTCCTTCCGGAAACATAAGTTCCGGATTTTCAAGAAATGCAAAATCCGGATTATCGAGCACGTCTTCAGTACCTGGATTTGCATACACATAATACTCTGTCCGGACTCCAGATTCGTCTTCTTCCTTTCTGTAACCAACATAGCCATCAGAAGAAATTTCATAATCCTTGTCCATATTCTTCTCTGTATCTTTTTCAATCAGAACATCCTGATCTTTCTCAGCAATCGCTCCTGCTTCTTCTTTCGTCTCCTGCTCCTCTTTTTGCACATCATCTTCTGAACATAAAACAATTTCCGCAGATTCCGCTGAACTTTCCTCAGCATTTTCAGGCAATTCTGCCTCTTCATCCTGTATTTCCTGTACTTCCAGTATCATTCCCTCCGGATCGGCATCAATGTCATACACTTCTCCGCTATCAGCATTTTCATATAATACCTCCTCCTCATCGCTCCACGAGTCCGGCATCTCCTTTGTCATATCTTCCACAATAATTTCTTCTTCCGCTCCCACCGGGATAACAGTCTGAAAAATTATACTGTAGAACAGAATCAGGAACCCCAGTCTCCAGACCTTCACTTTTTTAGTCATAACTCAGTACCTCCTTCTTTTAATTTTTAAGCCGCCCCCACCCGTAAAACGGGTAGTTCAGACGCGGGCTATAAGCTCGCCTTACTCGACCAGCGTTGTCGAATAGATATGCCCCTTACGAGGCCCCCTCACAGATCCGAACTTCCAGATTTCCCGCATCCGGCTCCTTACAAAGCTGATTGTTCTTCAGTTATCTCCCGTATACGCTGACATACATCTTCGGTTCTGCGATCGGGACCGCTTTCAGCAGTTCCCTGAATCCTTCCCATGTGTAACTGTATTACTGGCTCCGTCTGTTGAGCCAATAATACAGACGGTTGATTACAAATGACCTGAATTTCTCCAGTGCGCGGTAATTGTCCGTGATTCCGATGGATCTGTTTGTCTCCCATGCAGGACAGTTTCGGGAAGCGGACATGGAACTCTATGGGAAAAAGAGCATGTCCGTTATTACAGTGTGGACCTGCTTTGGGGGCAGAAGCTGTACCAGGAGCTGCAGTTCGTGCCGGCAGAGATCAATGGTTCCCGGACAATACTGGCAAGTACCAGTCTTACACTGGAGCCGTTATCCATCATTCGGCTGTACAGTTACCGGTTCCGGATCGAATGTACGTTCCGGGAGCTGAAACAGCAGACGGGCGCGTTCTGTTACCGCTTCTGGACAAAATACATGCCGAAACTGAGCCATTATCAGAAGAAGGATGAGCCGTCCCCTCTTGAAAAGGTGAAGACGGGAAGTTCCCGGAAAAAGCTACT
>CANRGB010000182.1 GCA_947630005.1 uncultured Lachnospiraceae bacterium | reverse complement strand
CACAAAGGAGAAAATCAGGTGCTGTGCGGTTTTGCGATGGAGACGGAGCATATGGCGGAACACGCGCGGGAAAAGCTTCAGCGGAAGAATCTTGATCTGATCGCGGCGAACAATGTGAAGGTGAAAGGCGCTGGTTTTGGAACGGATACCAATGTGGTTACGCTGATCACTTCTGAGGAAGAACAGGAGCTGGAACTGATGAGCAAGGAGGAGGTCGCTGTGCGGCTGGTGGATGAGCTGCTTGCGCTGCGGGAGAGGAAAATACATGCCGGGGAAACCGCGCGGCAGTGAGAGAGGCTCTCACGGAGGAGAAACCGGAAGCAGACAGGGAAAATTCCGGCGAAAGGAAGCAGCCGGCGCGGCAGTGAGAGAGGCTCTCACGGAGGAGAAACCGGAAGCAGACAGGGAAAATTCCGGCGGAAGGAAACAGCTGGCACGGCAATGAGAGAGGATCTCATGGAGGAGAAACCGGAAGCAGATAGGGAAAATTCCAGCAGAAGGGAGCAGCCGATGCGGCAGCGAGGAAAAACGGGAGAGATTTCGGCCTGGGAGCGGCAGGCGTGAAATGCCGGAAAACAGGAGGTATAAGGATATGAAGTGCTATGAGACAGTCTGGGAGATTTTTAATGAGTGTGCGAACAATCAGATGCGCGACGTTTTCATCGATGAGGTGGAGATTGACGATATCGAGGAGTTCCTGAAACGCAAGTTCAAGGGGAAGGAGCTTACGTTTGACCGGAGCGTGAAGGAGGACGGCACGATCATTTATGATATTGTGGCGTCGGGGATCAAGCAGAGATATTCATTTACAGAGATTTGATGAAAAAGAATGAAACTGTTTTGAGCCGTCTGGAAACCGAAATAAAAAAATGAACGGGGTCCGAAACTGCAAAATATAGAAAAATAAAATACTGGAGGAAGTATTGAAACGTATGGAGCAGATCATGAAATCACTTAGAGAGCAGGGGGTCAATCCCTATCTGCTTGAGGCGATCGACGAATTCAGGGAGAAGTATCCGGTGGATCCGGCGCTGAAGAACAGGGTTAACCGGCCGATGCTCCCTTATTATGGAAAGGAAATTTTCGAGATGGCGGCGTACGCCCTTCTGCAGGGGCAGCATATTCTTCTGACCGGCACCAAGGCGACCGGCAAGAACATGCTTGCGGAGAATCTTGCGTGGGTGTTCGGCAGGCCTTCCTACAATATATCGTTTCACGTAAATACGGACAGCAGTTCGCTGATCGGGACGGATACGTTCCGCAACAATGAGGTTCAGCTCCGGACAGGCCCGGTCTACCAGTGCGCGGTGAACGGCGGCTTTGGCGTGTTCGATGAGATCAACATGGCGAAGAATGACGCGGTATCGGTGCTCCACGCGACGCTCGATTACCGCCGGGAGATCGATGTGCCCGGCTACGATAAGATTAAGCTGCATGACGCCGCGCGCTTTATCGGGACGATGAATTACGGCTATGCCGGGACGCGCGAGCTGAATGAGGCTCTGGTTTCCCGTTTCCTTGTGATCGAGATGCCGTCTGTCTCAGAGGACACGCTGGGGCGGATCCTGCGCGACCTGTTTCCGTCGATGAAAGCGGAAGGGATGAAACAGGTCTGCGGACTGTTTCTCGATCTGCAGACGAAAGCCGGCAACAATGAGATTTCGACGAAGCCGCTTGACCTGCGGGGACTGATCGGGGCGCTTACTACCGTGCAGGCGGGGCTGGCTCCGCTGCCGGCGATCCGTATGGGTATTGTAAACAAGAGCTTTGATATGTTTGAGAGGGAGATCGTCGAGGATATCGTGATGACGAGAATACCGGAGGAATGGACGGCGGCAGATCTGTTTGAGTAATCTGCGGATTCTGCGAATAGGATGCCGCGGCATTTCCGCATGGAGACAGAGCTTTTTCAGTGAGGATATTATATGTACACGGAAGACGATTTCCAGAGTGAGGCCGAGAACCGTATCCGCAATCTGATGTGGACGGTCAGCGGTGATTATAAGCTGAATACGAAGGTGGATGTGGCGTCCTGGACGAAGTCGAAGGATATTTCCCTGTACGACGCAGTCAAACAGGGCGCTTTCGCCCGCTATTTTGATCAGAGCGCTTTTGCGCTCTATCTTGTGAAAAAAATCTACTATGGGGCGGATGAACAGCCTCTGACCGAGATCGCGCAGATGTGCGTCGATATGGCGGTCTGGCAGAAGATTGCCGTGGAGCGGCCCGGCGTGCCTGGTCTGCGCCGCAGAGCTTTTGAGGCGCTTCTGGAGTACTCGTTCAACCGCATGAGCCAGTCATTGCCAGGGCGGATGAAGCTGGCGATTCTGCGGGGATCCTTAACCGGAGACTGGCATGGCGAGAAACGGATGATGGAAGCGGTGAACCGGATGCGGACTCTTGAGTCGTCGTCGGATACGATGGAGATTATCCGGGTTGTCGATGCGCTGTACAATGGGTGGATCGACAGCAGTTTTGAGCAGAAGCACGGAGATCTGGAACATGTGCTTGCGGCCACCGTTGAGGATCTGAAAGAATTTGACTGGCGGGATTTCTTAAGTGAGGAGGCGTATGAGGACGTCCTCGAACAGTATCTGAATGAGATGAGTACCCGTCTGACCTCTCTGGCGGAGCAGCAGGAAGATGAGGATGATAAGAAGAAAAAGGCAGGCGGCCGGAAGATCGTCGTGCTGGATCAGGCAGCGATCGAGAAGATGTATTCCTACATGGAGCTGAATTATGGCCGGTCCTATCTGGATGAGCGGGAGCAGAAGCGGCTGAATCACCGGCTTTGCCGAGGAGCGCATGCGGACTGCAGCCTGTTTTACACGGATGGTATCCTGCAGAATCCTGTGATCTCCAACGCGCAGTATGTCAACGCGAAGCGCCATGCCGAACACAATAAAATGCTGTACCGAAACAGTCTGAATCTGATCAAGCGGAGCGTGGAGCAGCTGACCGACGAGCTGCGCCGGTCGTTGTACCGCCGAAATGAGATTGAGTATATGCGGTCAGATCACGGGACGATCGTGCCGAATCAGCTCTGGCGCATCGGACGGACGGAGAATCCGGGAAAGCTGTTCCTGCGCACAAGCCGCCAGAATAATACGGAATTTGTTGTGGATATCTTAATGGACGCGAGCGGCTCTCAGAGGGACAGGCAGGGGCAGGTTGCTCTGCAGGCATATATCCTGAGTGAATCGCTTTCCAATCACAGGATTCCGCACCGTATTATGAGTTTCTGTACCTTCTGGGATTACACGGTGATGCAGAGATTCCGAGAATATGACGCGCCCCGCTCCGAGAATAAGAGGGTGCTTGATTATTCGACGTCCGCGAATAACCGGGATGGTCTCGCGATAAGGGCGGCCGGGGATTCTCTGCTGCAGCGTCAGGAGGAGAACAAGATCCTGATCGTCTTAAGTGACGGCCGGCCGAACGACGTCATCGCGAACCGGCCGAACAGCCGCAATCCGCAGCCGTATTTCGGGGATTACGCGGTCAATGACACGGCGTTCGAGGTGCGGAAGCTCAGGTCAATGGGAGTTCATGTGCTTGGCGTATTTGCCGGAAGGGAGAAGGATCTGCAGGCGGAAAAAAAGATATTCGGGCGGGACTTTGCGTACATCCGCAGTATCGGAAATTTCTCGAAGATTGCCGGGCGCTACCTGCGCAGGCTGCTTGAGTGGGACGCGGAGGATTTCTGAAAAATCCCTTGTAAAATGCAGCGGGATACTATAAAATAAATGGGATATGCAGCCATAATTGTGAGTATAACCGGCTGCGAAGAAGGAGGTGCCTTTATGGCGGAAAAATCATCATGCAGCAGCAGCTCAACCTGCAGTAAGGAAAGCTGCGAGGGA
>CANRGB010000181.1 GCA_947630005.1 uncultured Lachnospiraceae bacterium | reverse complement strand
TTAATAACTGGCATATCCATGAGGGCGGGCAGATCCTGATCGCTACAGATGGAATCGGGTATCACCAGATCGAAGGAAAGCCGGTGGAAGTACTGCGTCCGGGTGATGTTGCTTTTTGTCCGCCGGGGGTAAAACACTGGCATGGGGGCAGTGCAGATACATCCTTTGCTCATATCGCGGTCAATACAAATCCTGAATTGACTGGTCTTGAATGGTTCGATCGTATTTCCGATGAGGAATACGCAGAGCTTGCCTTTTTGACAGAATAGTTATGTCCGTTACAGTACCGGCACGAAGTGAATGCAGTGTTATAACCTTTGGTTAGAACTGATGAACTAATCAAGACTTCTCCTTGAGATGAAACCGGGCTAAAATATAGAAAATAAAACAAAAAGGGGATTTTACCATGGAATACACAATATTGAATAACGGTGTCAAAATGCCGATGGAGGGTTTTGGGGTTTTTCAGGTGCCGGATCCGAAAGTGTGCGAGCAGGCAGTGCTGGATGCGATCAGCGTGGGATACCGTCTGATCGACACAGCAGCTTCCTACGGAAACGAGGAGGCAGTCGGCGCGGCGGTCAAAAAGAGCGGCGTCTGCCGTGAGGATCTGTTCATCACGACGAAGCTGTGGGTGTCTGATTCGAGTTACGACGGAGCGAAACGGGCGTTTGAGACATCGCTGAAGAAACTTGGTCTCGAATATCTTGATCTGTATCTTATCCATCAGCCGATGGGGGATTACATCGGGGCATACCGGGCGATGGAAGAACTCTACAAAGAAGGTCTGATCCGTGCGATCGGTGTCTGCAACTGCTATCCGCATGTTCTTGCTGATATCTGTGAGACAGTCGAGGTCACTCCGGCCGTCAACCAGGTGGAACTTCATCCGTTCTTCCAGCAGCCGGAAGCGCTTGCTCTGATGAAAGAATATGAGGTACAGCCGGAAGCCTGGGGCCCCTTTGCGGAAGGAAAACATGGAATCTTTACCAACCCCATTTTGACTGAGATCGGCGCAAAATATGGGAAGAGTGCGGCTCAGGTCGTTCTCCGCTGGAATGTACAGCGCGGCGTCGTGGTTATTCCGAAATCCATTCACAGGGCGCGTATGGAGCAGAACTTTAATATCTGGGACTTTTCACTGACGGATGAAGAGATGAATCAGATTGCGGCGTTTGATATCGGACACAGTGAGATCGTCAACCACTTTGATCCGAACTTTGTCCGGGCTCTGCATGGCAGGTTTGCAAAGTAAACTCTTATGCCAGGCATACCGGCACTACCATGAATCAAAGGTATACTATTTTAAAAATTCCGGAGGATTTAAATTATGAACACTTTTACTTATAAATATCCTGTAACTGTTTATTTCGGGGAGAAGGCGGCAGCCAATAATCTGCCGGCCGAGCTTGCGAAGACAGGCAAAAATGTACTGCTTGCCTATGGAGGCGGATCCGTGAAGAAAAACGGGATCTATGGGGAACTGATGGAACTGCTGACTGCAGCAGGAAAGACGGTTACGGAATTTTCGGGAATCATGTCCAATCCCACCTACGCCAAAGTGCAGGAGGGTGCAAAACTGGCGAAAGAAAATCACATTGATTTTATCCTGGCTGTCGGCGGCGGCAGCGTGATGGACTGCTGTAAGGTTATATCCGCGCAGGCAAAGACGGAGGAAGATTTGTGGGAGCTTGAGACAGTGAAACACGGCGGCCCCACAGAGTTTATTCCTATGGGAGCGGTCGTGACGGCATTTGGAACGGGCGCTGAGATGAACAACGGCGCGGTCATCACGAACGAGGAAAAGAAGGTCAAGGGACCCCTTTGGGGGGCGTTCTATAATTTTGCGATCCTTGATCCGGCGTATACTATGAGCATGCCGATGGGTCAGGTGATTTCCGGTTCATTTGACGCTCTTTCCCACTGCATGGAGACTTATATGGGTGCGCCGCGGGAGACGAATCTTTCCGATGAGATCAATGAGGCGTGCCAGAGAAATATTATCCGGAACCTGCGCGCGACGCTTAAGGATCCGAAGGATACTGCCGCGAGAAGCGAGCTCGTCTGGGCGGCGGCGATGGGGGAAAACGGAATCCTCAAGATCGGCAAGGTCACGGATTTTCAGGCGCATATGCTGGAGCATCAGCTGGGCGCTTACACAGACTGTAATCACGGAAAAGGCCTGGCGGTTATTCATCCGGTATTGTATCGGCATATGCTGCCGGAAGCCGCGCCGCAGTTTGCGCGTCTCGCCGTGAATGTGTGGGGTGTTGATCCGGCAGGAAAGACAGAAGAGGAACTGGCGCTTGCTTTTATTGACACACTTGCTTCGTTCATTCGTGAGGCGGGGCTGCCGGTGACATTCTCTGAGATGGGAATTGACAGGGCGACCGATTTCAAGGCGGTCGCGGACAGTACCGTCCTGACCGGCGGCTGCTGTAAAAAGTTTACGAAAGAGGAATTGCTTGAAGTTTTGAATGAATGTCTGTGAGGGTTACAGATAAAAGTGATGCAAAGAGAATATCAGCAGAATAAAATTTGCAATGGTGTTTTTGTTTGTTACAGGGCTGATTGTCAATCAGATTTAATAAAAGAGGGAGAATTCTATGAAATACAGAACCTTGGGGAGAGATTTAACTGTATCGGCAGTCAGCCTCGGCTGCATGGGCATGACCCACGCGTTTGGCGCGCCGTCCGATACAAAAGAGATGACGAAGCTGATCCACGAGGCGGTGGATCTCGGCTATACGATGTTTGATACGGCGGAGTGCTACACAGGAACCTTTGCGGACGGCAGCACTGCTTACAACGAGGAACTGGTTGGCCCGGCGCTGAAACCTTATCGGGACAAAGTGATTATCGCCACAAAATGCGGGGTGCAGCACTCCCCGGACGGACTGCTCACCGATTCCAGTCCGGAGACGATACGCAGGTCTGTGGAAGGGAGCCTCAAACGACTGGATACAGACCATATTGATCTCTACTATCAGCACCGAATCGACCCGAAAGTGGAACCGGAGACGGTAGCGGAGACGATGGCGCAGCTGATCAAAGAGGGGAAGATCCGTTACTGGGGAATTTCGGAAGTAAATGAGGAATATCTGCGCCGGGCCCACGCTGTCTGTCCGGTGACGGCGGTACAAAACCGTTATTCCATGATGGCCCGCTGGCACGAACCGCTTTTTGCCGTACTGGAGGAGCTGCATATCGGATATGTGGCGTTCTCTCCGCTGGCGAATGGATTTTTATCCGCGCAGTATGATGAGACATCAAAATTTGAGCCGGGTACTGATTACCGCAGCCGGATGCCGCAGTTCACAGCCAAGGGAATCAGACAGAACCAGAAACTGCTCGCGTTTCTGGAACATACCGCCAGGGAAAAGAATGCGACACCGGCGCAGATTTCCCTTGCGTGGATGCTTTGCAGGCATAAAAATCTTGTTCCCATACCAGGTACGAGAAATTCAGAGCGGCTCCGGGAAAATGCAGAGGCGGCGGAGATCGAACTGACGCCGGAGGAGCTGGCGCATATCGACTGCGCGCTCAATCACATGGAAATGTCCGCTGTATTCGGCGGCTCAAAAACAGTAAACTTTCATGCCCGCGCTGCGGGCGGCACCATGAATGAAAGCCGATGACTCCGTGCTTCCAGCACTTTCGTCATCGCCGCCGGTATTCGCAATTCGTGCCACTCACATCCGTTCGTGTCACTGTATTGCTCATACCGTCTTGCCCGTCCGATGTCCATTCGCCGGTGCATGCAAGCATGCCCGTCGATGGTCGCCGTCCGGGGCTTTCTCAGTAAACTCCCATGCCCGCGCATCTGGCACCACCATAAATGAAACACGGCAGGCGGGAGTTATTGCTCATTCCCAA
>CANRGB010000180.1 GCA_947630005.1 uncultured Lachnospiraceae bacterium | reverse complement strand
GGAACGGTGCGTCGGCGTGCTGCACTTTGATCAGCCGGTGCGGCGCGTCCGTTTTCCGGAAACAGACCGGATTCTGGAATGTGTGTATTCAGATGGACAGTTTGTCAGGAGAGATATGGCCAGCGGTGAGGTCACAGTACATCAGAATCCGATCCGCCTGCTCCGGATTCAGGAGCGTCTCCGCAGGAAACTGAATGGAGTGCATATTCAGAAGCTGGCTGCCGCGGACAATGGAAACGCGATCATCGTGGAGAAAAATTCCCCAAGGGTCTGGGTCTGGAACGAAGCGGAAGGAGTTCTGAATGAATGCAGAGGCCATAGCAGCCATGTGATCGACGCGGAAATCTGCAGAGCGGATCCTCGGTATGCTGCCAGTTATTCAGATGAGCGTCTGGGCATCGGACGTGAAATCCGGAAACCTCTGAAGGGGCAGAAAGTCATTCGGGCCTGGGCACTCCGAAAAGGGAACTGTATGCAGCGCCTTCCGACCCAGAGACGCACGATCAGACGGCTGCAGTTTTTTACGGCTAACCGCATTATCCTGGCAGCCTTTGCCGCAAACGGGGATATCATGCTCTGGGAGCTTCACAATCGGATGGTATCCGGTGTGGAGCGGGGACACTGGGATCCTATTGAAATATTGAAAAATGCTCCGGCTCAGCCAATGGAATGTGCCGTCACACAGGATGCAAAGACTTTTATTGGAGCGTATGCCGATGGTACAATTCTGAAAAAGAGTTTTCAGACGAATACAAGCAGATCCTTCCGCCTGTTTCCCGGCGCGGATCTGTCCGCCCTGCGCTGGGAGACGCTGGACGGTCCGGATGAAGTCCTGGAGATCCTGAAGCGGTACCGGCAGACGGAGTCCTGATTTTTATTCCGCGTTTCCCAGCACTTTCTCGTAGAACAGCCCGGTGAAAAACCAGAGCGGCGCATAGTCGAGCCGGATCACTCCGTTGATATGCAGGGGAGAGCTGCTGTAGTCCCAGGGGCAGCAGTCCCGTTTTTTCAGATACATGCCGGAGGTGTACTCGACGGTGAAGATGCAGAGCATGTAAATGAGGCCGCGGGTCAGGGTCCCGAATTTTTTCAGCAGGGCCGAGAGCGGGGACAGCAGGGAGGCCATGCCGTAGATCGGAAACATCCGAAGCGAGGAAGAACCCATAAGTTTTGGTTCGTGCCGGAGCAGGGAATGGAAGCCGGTCCAGAGGATTTCGAGGCACCAGCCGTACATGCCGCAGCGGATAAATTTGGAGCGCACAGGAGATCGCCGCCTTTCTGAAGGATTTGGATTTCTGTCGGTACTTTCTTTCAGTGTTGCCGGTTTTGCCGCGGTTTATACGCCATCATCCCGTGTTCATGGAGTGCGGAATAAGCAGTAATTGGACATTCGGAAAATTATGCGGAAAATGCGGGGGCGGTTATTGACTTTTTATACAGGCGGCAGTATAATGACAAAGACAATTAAGAACGGACAGCTCAAAAGCACTTACAGCAAATAAATCTGGAGGCACGAAATCAGCACAGGTTCGAATCCTGTAGCCGTAAGGCTTGGTCAAGGGGTTAAGACGATTTCAATAAAAAACAGTGCTTTGTACGCAGTTGTGGTTCTGTTGCTGCAGTTCATGGTCCGTAAGGAAATGGGCTGCAGCATTTTTATAGGAAAAGCTTTCGGGCAGTCCGCAAAGCTTTCAGATATGGCGGTGTCCGCGGTGCGGGCATGTTCAGACAGACAAGGGGGGATATTCATGAAAAACGATGCGGAGCCAGTGCCGGCTGCGCCGAAAAAAACAGCGAACAAAATGCTGACCGCGCTGAAGGAAACGGCGAACAGGGAATGGACGGAAAACGGCGCTGTGACGGAAAAGAGCACCGGGTCGGACATCCTCGATCTTTTTGCGACGATCGGAGCGATTCGGAACGCCAAGGATGGGGAAATTATCCGCCGGTTTGTCAGAGCATGGGCGGAAGATCATGATCTTGCGATGAAACTGCTGTTTTACGCGCGTGATATCCGCGGCGGTCTCGGGGAACGCAGGGTGTTCCGGGTCATTTGGCGCTGGCTGGCCTCCGCCGAGCCGGACAGTGTGATCAGAAATATTCCGCTCATTGAGGAGTATGGCCGGTTTGACGATCTGCTGGTCCTGCTGGATAGTCCGTGTGAGAATGCGGTTATTGTTTATATCAGCGAGCGGCTCAGACAGGATATGGAACTTATGGAGAAGGGGCGGCCAGTGTCTCTTCTGGCGAAATGGCTTCCGTCTGTAAACGCTTCAGACCCGGAGGCGGTAAAACAGGCGAAGCGGATCGCGAAACGCCTGGGCATGAGCGATGCCCGGTACCGCAGGATGCTTTCCGCGCTGCGTGCCCGGATTCATATCATCGAGAATAACCTGAGGGAAAAGGATTATACGTTTGATTATGAAAAACAGCCGTCCAGAGCGCTGTTCAAATACCGGGCGGCTTTTATTCGGAACGATTCCGTCCGGTATAAGGAATATCTCGGACGGGTGGCCCAGGGCAAGGCCGTCATGCATACGAAAGGTCTGATGCCGTATGATATCGTCCGCCGGGCGCTGAGTCTGGATTCGGGTTCCCGCGAGGAGCGGGAGAGCCTGGATGCCGCGTGGAACGCGCTGGAAAATTATGCGGACGGCCGCAATGCGCTGGCGGTCGTGGACGGTTCGGGTTCCATGTATGGATACGGAAATCCGCGGCCCATTGATGTTGCGCTTTCTCTCGGCCTTTATTTTGCGGAGCACAATACGGGCGCTTTCAGGGATTATTTTATCACTTTTTCCAGAAGGCCGCAGCTGATAGAGATTCAGGGCCGTGATCTTGTGGATAAAGTCCGCAGGTGCAAGTCTTATAACGAAGCTGCGAATACCAATATTCAGGGGGTATTTGAACTTGTACTGGAGGCGGCGCTGGAGAAACATCTGCCACAGAGCGAACTTCCGGAAATCCTGTATTTTATTTCGGATATGGAATTCGACTTCTGTACGGAAAATGCGTCGCTCAGCAACTTTGAATACGCGAAAGAGCTTTATAAAAAGCATGGTTATAAGCTGCCGCAGGTAGTATTCTGGAACGTGCAGAGCCGCAGGGAACAGCAGCCGGTTAAGATGAATGAGCAGGGCGTCATGCTTGTGAGCGGCGCGTCGCCCGTAATCTTTTCCATGGCCATGGAAGACAAGATGGATCCGTATGCATATATGATAAGCATACTTGAAAATGAAAGATATGCGCCGGTCAGGGCGTAACGTCCGGGAGTGCCGGCCGGTTGTGATGAGGAATCAGGGAGCAGGTCAGAGGCCTGCTCCTGTTTGCGTGAAAAGCCCGGCTGCTCTGCAAAGGGATCCGGGGCGGAAGATATCTGCCGGGGATGAGCCGGATTCTGCGGGCGGAGTCCGGACTGCGGCGGCGTTATCATAGGACAGAAGAAAGGCGGGAAGTTGGTTGTTATGAATTATACGGAGGCGAGAGCCTGGATCGGGCAGATCGCGGCGGGCGGAAGCGTGTTCGGGCTTGAGACAATGAAAAGCCTGCTGGAGCTGTTGGGAAATCCGCAGGATAAGCTGAAGTTTGTGCATATCGCGGGAACGAACGGCAAGGGTTCCGTGCTGGCGTATCTGTCCACGATCCTTGCGGAGGCGGGATACAAGGTGGGGCGGTATGTCTCCCCGACGCTTTTTTCCTACCGGGAGCGCATACAGGTCAGCGGAGAATATATCGGCCGGGATTCGTTCGCGCGCCTGATGAGCCGTGTGGCGGAGGCGGCCGGGGTGATGAAGCAGAAGGGCGGGCCGATGCCGACGGCTTTTGAGATGGAAACTGCGGTTTCTTTTTTATATTTTGTGGAGCAGAAATGTGATATTGTGACGCTGGAGGCGGGGCTTGGCGGACGGCTGGACGCGACGAACGTGGTAACGACGACCGTGCTCGC
>CANRGB010000179.1 GCA_947630005.1 uncultured Lachnospiraceae bacterium | reverse complement strand
AGGATCGAGCTCATGCCGTGGAAGCGCAGTCCGCCTGCATGGTTCGGGGACGGAATAAAGCCGCTGCCCAGCGTGTACATCTTTGCCAGCGGGCAGATCATGCCGGTGTCGCAGAAATCATACGCGAATTTTCCTCTTGTAAAGCTCGGGCAGGACGCCGGCTCCACCGCGATGATGCGGTAATCACGCTCGCCGCGGAGCTTCTCGCCCATGAACGGAGCGATCAGTCCGCCGAGATTCGATCCGCCTCCGAGATCGCGCAGCCAAGGCTTCCTGTTGTGCCCGGATGCTCCGCGAGGATCTTGCGGCCGACGGCCGTCGTCTCTGAGGGAGACGGCGTTACGGAAGCGCCGTACGTTCTCATAACCTCACGGCGGAACGGCTTCTGCTCATAAGAAACCTTTACCATGTATACTTTACAGTCCAGGCCAAGGTAAGCGCACGCCATCGAAAGCGCTGTTCCCCACTGGCCCGCTCCGGTCTCCGTGGTCACTCCCTTAAGTCCCTGTTTCTTCGCGTAATATGCCTGCGCGATCGCGGAATTCAGCTTATGGCTGCCGCTGGTGTTGTTTCCCTCAAATTTATAATAGATCTTCGCCGGAGTCTGGAGCTTCTCCTCCAGGCAGTACGCGCGTACCAGCGGCGACGGACGGTACATCTTGTAGAAATTGCGGATCTCCTCCGGAATCTCGATGTATGCCGTAGTATCATCCAGCTCCTGTTTGATCAGGTCGTCGCAGAACACTCCGCGGAGTTCCTCAAAAGTCATCGGCTTGAGCGTTCCCGGATTCAGAAGAGGCGCCGGCTTATTCTTCATGTCAGCACGCATATTATACCACGCCGTGGGCATTTCGCTCTCTTCCAGATAGATCTTGTAAGGGATTTTGTTTTCCTGTTTCATTGCAGGTTCCTCCTTTTTAATTAATAAAAATAACAGAGTATCATTGCGGAAACAGCTGTTTTCCTTACGCGTGCCTGCGCAGGATGAAATTTCCTGTGACACAAAAAACTCCTGTCCCCACAATTACTTTGCAGGGACAAGAGTCTGTAAACTCCTGCGGTGCCACCCGGCTTGGTACATCGTACCCACTCAGTGCATACATGGATTTCCGCCTATATGCTGATTTTGATAACGGAGTATCCTCTCCGGCTCGCATACTTATCTGTTCCGCTCGCCCTCAGGAGTCCATTCCCCTCTGCTTTTTGTACCGCCTTTCCACCGCCGGCGGCTCTCTGTGACATCCGACAGAAAGTACTTACTCTCCTTCACAGGTTTTATCTATTTATACCATTGATATCCGGCAAAGTCAAGGCAATACTGAAAATGTATTATTAGCGCTAGTATCGCTGCTGTCAAGCACAAGAAAGCTTTTGGGGTATTCCCTCCGTCCGGCTGCTGTACTCTTAAATATCCAGCGCCGCGTGGTATCCCCAGTAGACCGCGTTGGTAATTGTAGAGACCCTCGCCGCGTCGCCAATGACACGCACATAGGGCGCGGTGTCCATAAGCTCCTCGACCACGTCTGTCCTGGAGCGCTGTCCCAGCGCGCAGATGACAGAGGTTCCCGGCACCAGCTGCTTTTCACCGTTCTTGTCCTCGCAGAGGATGCCTTCCTTCGTTACCTCCAGGCCCTTGTACCCGGTATGTACGACAGCATATTTTTCGATCTCCGCAAGGAGCAGCGGACGATGCCGCACATTCGCGTCCGGAGCCAGCACATCCCTCATTTCCACAAGATGTACCTTTTTCCCTTCCATGCCGAGATGGATCGCGCATTCGCAGCCCGCCAGGCCGCCGCCAAAGACTACCACATCGTCCCCGACCTTGTCTTTCTCACGATAGTAGTTGTTGACCACGACCACGTTTTCGCCGTCCAGACCCGGGATCGGGGGAACCAGGGGGGAAGAACCCGCAGCGATGATCAGCGCGTAGGGAGCTTCTTTCTCCACATACTCCCTCGTCACCTCCGTATTCAGGCGGATCTCCACGCCTGCCCGCTCCGCCAGCAGCTTGTAGGTGCCGGCCAGCTCGTACATCTCGTGCTTGAAGGGGAGCGCCTGCTCGCTCTTTAAAATACCGCCGACCTGGGATTCCTTTTCGCAGAGGATGACCTCGTGGCCTCTCCTGGCCGCCGTGTAGGCAGCATACAGTCCGCCGGGACCTCCGCCTGCCACCAGCACTTTCCTCTTCACAGGCGCCGGGATAATCTCATCGCCCTCCAGCTCACGTCCGATCAGCGGATTGACCGTGCATCTTCGCGTGGATGTCGCCGCGCGTTCCGCCATACAGGTAAAGCACCGCAGGCAGCGAACGATCTCCTCATCGCGTCCCTCCACGACCTTCCTCGGCAGGAAAGGATCCGCCAAAAGCGCCCGCGCCATGTAGACCACGTCCGCCTTGCCAGAGGCGATGATCTCCTCCATCTGTGCCGGGTCGTTCAGGCCGCCGATCGTCGCCACCGGCTTGCTCACATGCTTTTTGATCTCAGCCGCCAGGAATACGTTGCGCCCGTGGTCGGTGAACATGGAAGGATGGGTGATACCGAATGTTTTCTGGTAGGTCCCTGCCGAAACGTGGATCAGATCCACATACGGCTCAACCGCCTGCGCAATGCGCACACCCTCGTCGATATCATAGCCATTCTCCACGAACTCGGCCCCGCTCATGCGGAACTCGATGGGGAAGAACGGACCGACTGCTTCCCTCACAGCTTTCAGCACTTCGACCGCAAAGCGGCAGCGGTTCTCCAGGCTCCCGCCGTACTCGTCCTGGCGGTGATTGAACAGCGGCGACAGGAACTGGTTGATCAGCCAGCCGTGTCCGCCGTGGATCATCAGCATCTCAAAGCCTGCCCGTCTGGCCAGTCCCGCCACATGCGCGTAGGCGGCGACAATCTCATGGATCATATCCGCCGTCAGCGCTTTTACTTCCACGCCGTCAGCGCGGACCGTATCGCAGGGACCCCACTGATTGAGACTTTTCTGTTTCGATTTATCCGTCATATAAGTGCCCGCGAACATGCCGGAGTGAGACAGCTCCAGGCTTGGCATCGCGCCGTGCCTGCGGATCGCGTCCGCCGTGTAGGTCGCGCACGCCAGGGAATTTAAAATGCTCTCGTCCAGATGGTAGGCGTGGCTTCCGTCCGTCTTCGGATGCACCATCAGCTCGCTGACCGTCACGGCCGCCGCGCCGCCCTTTGCGCGCAGCTCATAAAACGCCGTCGACTTGGGGCCGATACAGCCGTCGTTTGCGATGTCCGTCCCGCCCATCGGCGCGGAGAACATACGGTTGCGGAAGGTCGTCCTTCCGAGAGTAATTGGTTTGCTGAGATTCGGATACTTTCGTTCCATAGTGTGATCTCCTTTCGTATTTTTATCTGCAGTATTTTTTTGCCGCCCATTTCCCGGCAGCCTCAGCCAGAAATGCCGCAAAGTAAGAAATGACAAACGTGATCGGCCAGTCGTGGATAAATCCGTGAACCCATTCCTCCATCTGCAGCCCGGCTGGTATCGTTTCATTATAAAAGATATTTGCCGCCGACACAATCGCCGTATTGCAGGTATTCAGAATCAGGGAAGGAACAATATTCTCCACAAGTTTATAGGCAATACTCCCCTCTTCCCGGATAAACATTCCCGTCAGCTTCCCGGACCACTCCTTGTACGGAATCAGAATACTGACGAGCAGAATGACCAGCGTGACCATCGCCCAGATCTTAAACACATTGGAAAAATTAAGCGCCAGATGATCCACAAACACAACTGCCAGCGACATGATAAACCCCATGACAAGTGAAAGAACAACAATCACCGTCTCTCCAAAATGACTTTTAAACATTTCTCTTCTGCCTTTCATAAGTTTGTTTTTTACAATCCGATATTCCCGCTGTTTAATCCTTCTTCACTATCTCCTGCCAGCGGAAGCCAGTCAAGAACATCTTTGATGCTTTC
>CANRGB010000178.1 GCA_947630005.1 uncultured Lachnospiraceae bacterium | reverse complement strand
AGCAGACTGCCGGAGCTTTTTTGCAGGATACCGATAAAAATATTGATCAGCGTGGTTTTCCCTGCTCCGTTCGGCCCCAGGAGTCCGCAGACCCCATGCTCCAATGTGGCGGTGAACTGGTTCAGGACGCATTTGCGGCCGTAATATTTGCTGACATTCTGAAATTCTGCTTTCATTGCGTATCCCCCAAAATTGCGGACCAGGTTTCTGTTATCAGCACATCGTCCGGGAAATCGGACGCATTGAGAGGAATGGAAAGGAGACTTAAAACATGTGTGCCGTCCAGGACACCGGGATCTAACCTTACATCCAGACGGCTGGCAAGTCCGCTCTTAAGGTTCCGATCCACACAGCAGGATCCTTCATACCAGAGAGGGATGTAATCCAGGAACAGCGCTGTGCGGTACCGGACATCGGGATGGCCCAGGAGGATATGGGAAAGTTCCGTTCCATCTTCGCCAAGTGAGCAGCTTTGGAAAACATGTGTACTCAGTTCGCTGACCGAGGCTGCCGGCGTCCCTGTTCCGTCAGACAGATAGCTTTTTATGTTTTCCGGGGTCAGTTCTTCCTCTGAGACGGACAGGTTTCTGAGAATCGGGATATTGCTGCCGGCAGCAGGCTGTGTGAGAACGGCGTCAGCCTCAAAAGCAAGAGATACATAGTTTTCAAGGAAATTCTGGGAAGTCCCCAGGGGCAGCTCTTTCGTTCCCTCGAAAGACTGCGGAGTAAGGCTCAAAATGGTAAGGGTGAGCGTCTCTCCTGATTTCCCGGCGACCGGTTCCAGATAGAACGAAAAATGCTTCCGCACCTTGTCCGTAAGGCTCAGCCGGTGCAGATAAGCACAGGAACCCTCGCTTTCGATCCGGTACGGCTGTGGAATTCCATCCAGAAAAAGCAGAAAGCCGCAGTTTGCTCCGAGGCCGCTTCCTTCGGCGTAATACGGAAGTTCCAGGGTTCCTCCGGTATAGGTAAAAGTCCTGCTGTCAGACCCGTGGACGATGGAACCGTGCGGAATATTTTCCGCCTTCACATCCTCGGCAAAGAGATTCTCCGCATCGGAAAAAAGATTGTTCGAGGAACTGCCCGCAGCGTTTTCCGCATCTTCGGCAAAGAGACTCTCTGTATTGGAAAAGAAACGGTCCGGGGAACTGCCTGCAGCGTTTTCTGCATCCTCAGCAAAGAGATTCTCCGCATCGGAAAAAAGATTGTCCGGGGAACTGCCTGCAGCGTTTTCTGCATCCTCGGCAAAGAGATTCTCCGTATTGGAAAAGAAACGGTCCAGAGAATTATCTGCGGCCCTTTCGGCTTCCTCCTCCTCGGCGAAAAGATTTTTTACAGCCAGATTCCCGCAGGCGGAAAGGCAGAGCAGGCCGCCCGCCAGTAAAACAGATAGAAAATGTTTGTTCTTTGACATAAAAAACTCTCCTTTCTTGAAGTGATAAGGAGAGTTTAGAGATCAGAGGTCAAGAAAGGGTCAAGTTTTCAAAATTTGTCGGCAGGAAAGGGTCAAGTTTTTAAAATTTGTCGGCAGGAAAAGGTCAAGTTTTCAAAATTTGTCGGCAGGAAAGGGTCAGGTTTTCAAATTTTATCGGCAAAAACCTGAATGACCGCGCAGGCTCCGCCGCAGTCCCGGTTTTCCAGCTTCAGACTGCCTCCGTGTTTGCGGCACAATACAGCGCAGACTGCCAGACCCAGTCCGGTATGTTTTCCTGTTTGATCTGTCGTGATCGGCACAAAACAATTTTGCCGTAAAATGGATTCCGGAAAGCCGGGACCGTCATCCGCAATCCGTACCGTCAGCATATTGTTTTCCAATAAAAACTGCATTTGAATCCGGGTCCTGGCAAAACGGAGGGCGTTTACGAATATATTTTCCAAAATCCGGTAAAGGATCTGACCGTCCAGTTTTACCCGGCAGGCTGGTACAGAGTTTGTGACGGTCAGCCGAATCTGCTCTTTTTCGGTCAGCAGTTCAAAGTCTTCCGCCATGTCATTCAGCAATTCCGGCAGCAGCACCGCCGTTTTATGCAGTTCCTGTTCTTCTGTGCGGTAAATATCCTGCAGAGAATCGGTATATCTTTTCAGGCGGGCGGCTGCCTCGGAAATCTGGCCGATCATACTCATCATATCTTCTCTGCTTAAATCCTGTTTTGGAATATGAGTGCGCAGGTATTCCAGATAGCCTTCCATAATGGAAATCGGGCTGCGCAGGTCGTGAGCGACTGAGGCCATCAGCCGCCGCCGTTCCTCGACCATACCCCAGAGCTCGCGGTGCTTTTCCACAAGGGCCTGGCGCATTGTCTCAAAAGAATCACAGAGTGTGCCCAATTCATCGTGATTGCCGCAGCTCAAAGAGAAATCCAGATTTTCATGAGCAATATTTTCGGACGCTTCCATCAGAACCTGAATGGGTTTTTGCAGCTTTTCCCTGTAAAACCAGGCGGCGCACAACAGGATCCCCACGATTGCGTAAATCAGGGGAAGAACGATCTTTGCAGCAGACAATATGGTATAAGCAAGCTGCCGCTTGGGAGACAGGAGAGTAAAATTGTTGTCAATCCTGTCCACGGTGAACTCGACCGCCAGATTTTCCGATGCGGCGGCATACTTTTCAGAGTCAGGCGCTCTGTCATAGTCGATTCCCACCGCAAACCCTACCGGAATGGAAGTTTCTTTTCCAAATTCAAACCGCTGCTGCTGCGCGCTTTTTTTGCCTTCCGGATCTGTACTGACAATCGTCAGAACCGCTTCATTGGAAACGGGCAGAATCATTTTCTGCAGACGGTAACAGCCATAAATCGTAAAGCCGGATAATGCAGCAATCCATAGGACGGCGCCGCAGACTACATAAATGAAAGCCTTTTTCAGCGGCACATTTTTTATTTTTTCCATTTGTATCCAATCCCCCATATTGTTTCAATGAAATCCCAGCTGGTCACTTCCAGAAGCTTGGCCCTTATTTTTCTGATATGCTCTTTCACGACGCTGTTATTTCCGTTCGCCTCCAGTCCCCATACGGATTCATAGATACGCTCCCTGTCAAATACCTGACTGGAATTTGTCCATAACAATTCAATGATGTCGAACTCTTTTCTGGTAAACGCAATAGGTTTTCCTTCAAAGGACAGTTCCCTTGCGGACAGATCCGCTGTCAGACCATGGGAAGTCAGACGGGCAGAAGAAACTTTATTTCGCTGTTCCCGCCTGAGATGGGCCTCCACACGCGCCGTCAGCTCCGCCAGGCTGAAGGGCTTCGTGATATAATCGTCCCCGCCGTCCCGAAAGCCTGCCAGCTTGTCCTGTTCCATGACCCGCGCTGTCAAAAAAAGAATGGGGCAGGAAACGGATTCCCGGATTTCGCGGCAAAATGCCAGTCCATCCTTTCCGGGCATATTGATATCCAGCAGGATAAGGTCGGGCTGTTCTTTCAGTAATTTTAAGGCTTCCGAACTGTTATTTGCCACAAACGCAGTATAACCGCAGTCTGTAAACTGCCGCCGGAGCAGCGCTGTCAGTGACGGTTCATCGTCAACAATCAATATTCTCCAATTCATGGGAATCCCCCTGATGCTTCTGATCTGTTGTAAAGTAAAAGTTTAGTGCCGGTCCCCAGATCCATTATTTTATATCCCCTGTGAAACAGAGAAGCTGTTGCGCTATCCCGCAGGGATCTGATTTACGGAGTGTCCTATGAGTATAGTATTTGAAAGTCAGGAAACGGTCAATATTCCGATTGGAAAATTTTATGCCGGCACAAAAGGACTGGAACGGACGCTTGATACGACGGCGTCTGCGTATGAAAGGCCGGGTCCCGGCTATGTAAAGGAACTGTACCAAAATGCTTTTTGATCCTGGCATCATTATATTCCGGTGAATGAAAATCCGGGGATGAAAAACAGGCGAAAAAATGCAAGTTCCCTCTTGACGAAAGCACATATTCGTGGTATAGTGATTTTCGTTGAAAACGCCCCGCGCGGATGAAGCGTTGGTTTGGGGAATTTTCCAGTTCGTTAGAACGAGTCGTTATGAACGCAGGTTGTTGTGCCGATGTGGCTCAATTGGCAGAGCAGCTGATTTGTAATCAGCAGGTTATCGGTTCGAGTCCGATC
>CANRGB010000177.1 GCA_947630005.1 uncultured Lachnospiraceae bacterium | reverse complement strand
CGACGCACCGTTCCTCCGCCACGCGCCACAGCTGAATCAGCGGACCTCCCGCCCCCACTGCCGCCAATTCGCCTCCTGGTGAAAAAGACGCCGTGATGATCTGTCCGTCGCCCAGCGTAAACTCCATGACACACTGCTGCTCTTTTGCGTTCCACAGCTGGATCTGACCGCTGTGATATCCGACAGCCAGAAGACTTTGATCTTCCGACGATACATACGCGCTTCCCAGCAGATCACTGTCCCTCATGATTCCAATCAGACGCGCCATCGGACTTCCCTGTTCCGCAGGCCGCGTCTGATCCAGAATCTGCTCTCCCTCCCCGGCCGGTCTCCGGTGATCATAGGAAATGGAAGGCCAGATCCAGATATTTTCTCCCGTCTTCAGCATCAGATAATCCTCCGCGCTGAATCCAATCCGCGCTCCTTCCCCTGACGGCACGCTGCCGACAGCCATCTGGCTCCTGGTCAGCACATTGCATACGGAAATTAAACCGTTGGCAGAAACTGCCGCCAACGTCCGGCTGTCATGGGAAAAGGCCAGAGCCGTGATCCGGTCGTGACATCTCTCATTGACAAAAGTCTGCCTGGATACTTTCGCGCCATCCAGGAGAATCGTTCCTCTGTATCGGTATTTCAAATGTTCCGACAGAGACACCTTTCGCAGATCCAGGCAGGACAGATCCCGAACCGTATTTTCTTCGCGTCCCTCCGGCAGCCAGCAGTTCAGCACATTCTCCACAAAGTGATCCTCCCTGCCTTCCCCGCGGCCGCGCCAGGGATCCAGTATACGCCGCATCATCCCCTGCTCTCCCCACAGAACGCCGTGCATCTTCCGCAGATACTGAACCACACCGGCACGGATGGTCCTTTCCCGCCACTCGGGCGGCGCAGCCTCATCCCCGTTAAGACAATCATACAGATACACAGCAGCCATATAATCCCGAAACACCTGATGAGGGAAAAAAACTTTCACACCGTCGTCACGCAGAAGACACATCTCGGACAGAAGCAGATCGTACAGTCCATCCCGGTCGAGCCGGTCCGCAGGCGGCAGACGATAGATACGCCGGATTCTCTGCAGCGGTTCGCTGTCTGGAAGCCGCGTTTCACAGACACACACGCTCTCATCAAAGACTCGCTCAAACGCAGCAAACGTCCAGGTCATTTCGTCTCCCTGTTCCGCCCGAAATCCCAGGTACGGAAGGATAAAGCGTACGGCACAGAAGCTGTAAAACACCCGCCTGCCGTCTACCTCCCCGCGCTCCAGCATCAAAGCCACCTGCGCCATGCAGTAATTGTGCAGCAGATCCGACGCACTGCAGACCGGCAGCTTCCACTGGCAGAACTCCAGATTTTCATGCCGTTCCAGAATCGGACACGTTTTCGCGTACAGCAGCGCCATCATCGGATTACGCAGCAGAATATGAAGCGGCTTCATACAAAGAATCTGTTCCCAGCCATCTTCGGAGAACAACGGCCGGATCTGTTCATCCCGAAGATCACAGGTACGAAGCATTTCAAATCCGGTCATTCCGTAATTCTTCAAAAAATCCAGTCGGGAAGAGATCAGGATCTGAACACCCGGATATTGTCCCAGCCGCTTCAGCTCCATAACATACCGGCGGGCAGCTTCGCTGTCCAGCTCATTGAAACCGTCTGCCAGCAGGATCAGACCCGGTTCGGTATGCCGCTCCTCAATCAAGCGGAGCAGCCGGCCTCTATTCTGCTCATCCGCGGTTTTGTAAAGCACGCGGAGGATATGCTGTTCCAAAGTTTCACCGGTACTCCGAAGCATTTGCATGGGAAGGAACAGAGTCGTCCGCCGACGCTCCGTCAGCTCACGGCAGACCCAGAACATCGCCGTACTCTTACCCATTCCTCCATCTCCCAGCAGCAATCCGTGCCGATATAAAGTCTCATCTTCCCACTGCGCTTTCATCACTGTCAGCAGAGGCGCCTGCCCGCCGGCGCTCCCGAAAACCCGGCAGCGGCACTGCAGATCCGGCATCAGATGAATTTTGAAATCCTGCGGCTGGAAAATCCCTCCGGGACCTGCCTGCCGCTCACAGTCTGCCCGGGCATTGTCCGCCTCATCCGTCAGTCTTATCCGCTTCCGGCAGGAATCAAGGCAAAAGGGTACCGTGTGTCATCCTCCGTTCCGGTACGGACAAAGGGATAAGGAGCCCATCCTTCTCCCGGAAACCACGCATGAACTTTCATCAAGCCTGATCCGGTATCCAGATCCAGCTCCCCCAACAGGATACAGGCTTTTGCTCCCTTCTCCAGCTGCAGATTGCCGCACTGTGCCTCATAAAAATAATCCCGCCGCATTCGGATCAGGTGGTTATGTTCGTGTCCCGCCAGCCAGAGCCGGATCCCGTAATCCTTCAGAAGAGCCTCCACCTCTTTCTGCTCGTCCCGCCCCAGAAAATCGAAAGAGTAATGCGTCAGAAGAACTGTCTGCTTTGCCGGATTCAAATCCTCCAGGCACTGCTGAAATGCTTCCGTACCAATAATCATGTCCTTCTCCCGTTCATTGGCGCCGGTATAAGCTATGGCAGAATCCACATGGAGAATATTTAGTTCTTCTGTCTGAACGACAAAATGGGGATGCTCCGCATTCGCATAATACGCCGCCCGGCCCGGAACAGAGTCATAAAGCTCCTTCATCAGATCCGCAAACGCTGATTTCCCTCTGCTGATTGCTGCAAGATCATCTGCCTCAACCATTCCCGTCATCGGGTCATAGTAACCATGCCCTTCTTTCTCGGATCTGACATCATGGAGCCGTCCAACCGCTTCATTCCTTCCAGCCGCGTCTGTCTGAATATCATGATTTCCCGGAACTACAAACAGCCGTTCTGCCGGAACAGCAACCGCCCGGCAGAGCTCCATAAGCCGCGCGGCCGTATCTTCCGGAAAGCCGCCGTCCGGTGCATACCGCAAGTCCCCGGTACAAAACACATAATCGCACTGAATGCCCAAACTGCGCAGATAATCCGGCAGCTTCTTCCGCAGCCGGACCGTTTCCACTCCTCTCCGGTTCAAATGCAGATCCGAAATATGCAGCCATCTGATTTTTCTCATCCTGTACACTCCCCCTGTCTGAAATCATTGTCTCAAACAAACCTCAGTCCAGTACAATTAGAAAGAATCACACCCGGAACAGCTTTCTCTTTTGTATAAAACGGCTTATTTCTTTCTGCTCCGGAATGTGATCCTCTTTGGGGATTATAGCATACCATGTCACATTACGCTATATAAAAATAAAAAATTACAAAAATATCTGAAAGTATGTATTTCGGATATTTAAAAGCTGTCCTCCAATGCCTGCGTCAGCACTTGCATCGGAAAATGAAACGCTTTGTATCCGTCCTCGATCACTTGGTAGTAATTGGTGCTCGGCGCGCAGAGGCTGCGCTTTCCAGTCATAATATAGACCATAGCCGTCAGCCTGACCGGTTCCCCTCCCTCCAGCGGGAAAGACTCGACTTCCAGATTCTTTTTATAATAGAAGTCAGGAAACCCTTCGTACCAGTCAAGATTTTCCTCATCCTGCTCCGAGATCTCCCAGATCAGTACCGGTACGTCCCTCTCCGGATCCGGCTCAATGGTTGCACAGCCTTTGAACAACAGTCTCCAGCCATGCAGAAAACCGCTGCCCACCGCTTTGGCATCCGGGCAGCGGAATGCCATCTGTTCCACCGACAGGTTGCTCCCGTAAGCGATATAATATTTCTTTTCTCTCATTTTGTTTATGATTCTTTCCCCCTTTGTTTCTCCTCCCGCGCTGATCCTTTGTACATGATGATCTGAACTTTTCACACGCAGGTAACTGCCGAAGACAGTGCGGCGGTTACGGCAGATTAAAATATTCATGATACAATCAGAAAGAATCACACCCGAAGCAGCTTTCTCTTTTGTATAAAACGGCTTATTACTTTCTGCTCCGGAATGTGATCCTCTTTTGCAGAGTATAACACACTGCGCCATATTGCGCTACATAAAAATGAAAAATTATGAAGACAAGCCGTTTCTATGATAATGCCCTGCTGCTCAACATCAAGGACATGTTTTAAAATACTTAAGCAGAATACCTTGTTTCAACTTTTTATGAATTTTCAAAATCAT
>CANRGB010000176.1 GCA_947630005.1 uncultured Lachnospiraceae bacterium | reverse complement strand
CCGGCCAGCACCGCCAGCAGCAGAACAGCAAAAATCAGCAGGACCAGAAGAGTATCCTGCTGAAACTGATAAATAAACGGCAGCATACGGGTTTTTGCCTGCCTCCCTGTTCCGGCGGCAGTCAGCAGATCCCGTCCGGCTTCGCTGATTTTTTCATTTGTGAGCGCCTCGGCGATCACAGCTTTGGGAACTCCCTGCTCTAAAAGAAAGGATGCCGCCGCCTCGTCATGAGAAAAATACATCGCTTTTACAGCATTTGCCTGACCTGCGGCAAACAGAATTCCGGCTGCCAGAACGAGAAAAATCCAGAAAACCAGGAAGCCGCAGTAAATTCTGATCTGTTTATCCTGAAAGAAACTCATAAAGATACCTCTCTCCACTGATAGCCGAAACCGCGGACCGTCACCAGATGCTGCGGATGCGACGGATCCGTCTCCAGCTTTTCTCGAAGCCGCCGCACATGGACAGAAAGCGTATTGTCATCCACAAAATTTCCGGCATTGTCCCACATCTCGTTCAGGATACTCTCCCTCATGACAACCCGGTTCGCATTGCGGACCAGAAGACACAGCAGCCGGTATTCCGCGCCCGTCAGCTCCAGCGTCCTCCCGTTCAGCTGCACGCGGCTGCCCAAAAGGTCGATCGTTATATCCCCGCACTCAATCCATGAGGTTTCCCTGTGTTCCGATACGCCGGCCCGGCGCAGCAGAGCACGGATACGGGAACACAATTCTCCCAGCCGGAACGGCTTCGTGATATAATCGTCGCCGCCGCAGTCCAGCCCCCGGATAATACTGACTTCCTCATCGGAAGCAGTCAGAAAAAGAATGGGGATCTGCCGGTTCCGCTTCCTCACGGCTTCGCAGACCTCAAAGCCGGTCCCGTCCGGGAGCGTCACATCCAGAATCAGCAGATCATACCTGCCTATGCTTCTTAAACAATCCAGCGCTTCACGCACAGTGCGGACCGTCTCAACAGCAAACCCGTTCTTTTTCAAAGAATAGATCAGCCCGTCGATGAGACCCGCGTCATCTTCCAGCAGTAAAATCTTATTCATACCCTGATCCTTTATCTTTATCCCGATCCTTCTATCTTTCATGCGTTTTACCTCACATGGTTTTAATTTTACCACGGACCGGACTGCAAAACAAGCAGAGCTTCCGATCTTTCTGCCCGGTACACCCCCCTTATCTTCTGTTCAAATCATCCCTTTGATCCGATCACAGCGCCTCCTCCCATCAGATTGCCGTCTTTATCGTAAATATGTCCCTGCTTTTTCTTCCTTCAGCCGTGAACGCCTGGCCATCTCGCCCCACCCGTCATATTCCCGGATGGCCTTTCCGAGCAGTTCCGCATCCGTCGGATAGCGGTAGGCTTTTCCGCCGATCCTCTGATACTTCTCGCTCCCTCTCCCGAGCACCAGGATCAGCGTCTTCTCCTTCCCGCACTCGGCGACCGCCGTGCTGACCGCCTGTTCCCGGTCTTCGATACACTCGCAGTCACAGCCGACCAGCTCCACGTACTCCCGGACTTCTTTCGCGATCGCCTGCGCGCTCTCCGCCATCGGATCGTCCGTCGTGAGATAAACCTTATCCGAGAAAAGCCCTGCGATCAGTCCCAGATCCCTCCTCCTGTTCAGTCCCTTTCCGCCCGGACAGCCGAACACGCTGACGACTCTGCCGTACTGGGAATATTCCTGACAGACCGCGTCGAACAGCCGTTCAAAGCTCAGACGGTTGTGGGCAAAATCCACAATCCCGCAGATTTTTCCGTCCAGACTGCTAAAGGTCTCCATCCGCCCCGGAACCTGGATCTTTGCGAGCGCCTCCTTCATGCAGCGCACCGGCACGCCGTAGATATATGCCGCGGTAATCGCCGCCATCGCGTTTTCTATGTTAAACGCTCCCCTCATGGCAAGGCAGAAGTCCTCGCTGAACCGCTCGCTCTCCGCATGAAAGACCAGTTTTCCGTTCTCCCTGCGCACTCTGCTGTACCGCACATCCGCGAGCGGCGATCTGCCGAAGGTGACGACACGCCCCGCTTTTCTTGCCGCTTTCAGGATCCGGTCCGAATTATCCGAGTCAAGATTGACGCAGGCCGTCTCTGTCTGACGGAAGATCGACAGTTTTGAGCTGAAGTAATCTTCAAAATCCCCGTGCTCGATCGGACTGATATGATCTTCGGAGATATTCAGAAAGATCCCGACCGCAAACCGAAGCCCCTGAACTCTCCTGAATTTCAGCGCCTGGCTCGAGACCTCCATCGTGACATGGGAAATCCCGCTTCGTTTCGCATTCGCGAGATGCTCATGCAGGATCAGCGCCTCCGGCGTCGTCATAGCCGAGTCCTCGCGGGTTTTTCCGTCGTAATTCTCCACCGTGGAGAGAAGTCCCGTCTCCCGGCCGCCTCTTTCCCGCTCCCACGCGTCAAGCATTCCTTTCAGGTACCAGGCAGTCGTCGTCTTCCCTTTTGTCCCCGTGATCCCGGTCAGAAACGGCACCCCCGGTTCATATTCAAAAAAATCCGCCGCGATAACCGCCATCGCTTTTCGGATATCGCTGACGATAAAACCGATGGCGCCGCTTTGCTTTTTCCCGGACGGTTCGGCATCCGTCCTTTTCGTTCCCGCGCCTTCTCCCTCTGTCATCCCGGCGGTTTCCCCATCCGACAGCTCCGCAAAGATCCGCTCCTCCGTTCTCCGGTCCGCGACATAGGCAGCGCATCCCGCGGCAATGGCATCCTCCAGATAAGAAGGAGCAAACGACGCCCCTTTGCAGATAAAGACCGCCCCCGGGACCGCTTTCCTGGAATCATAGGTGATCCATGTGATTTCCCGTTCGTCGTTTATGTATCCGTCTCCCCCTCTGTCTCCGGCTTTCTCCCCTTCTTCGCCGGCTCCCCCGCCTGTCTGCCGCACCAGAAGCCCCTGTCCGTACAGCAGCTTCCTTAAATCTCCGATCGTCTTCATAGCCTGTCCTTTCTCAGCGAATTGTAATCCGCGCGCTTCCGGCAGATTCCCGCCCGGGATAAGCCGGAACCGGAATTTCCCCGTCTGCGCAGAATTTTGCCGGTAAGAGTTTACAAGGCAAGGTATTCCTCCAGCGTGATCCCCTGCTCCATGATCTCCCTGGCGGCCTCTGTCCCGACATAGCGGAAATGCCACGGCTCATAGCTGATGCCGGTCACATTCTCCTTATCCTTCGGATAGCGCAGGATGAATCCGTAGTCCTGGCAGTGTTCGCGGAGCCACTGATTCTCCCTGGTATATTCCTGCTGCCCGTCCAGTACCTGATAGTCCAGCGCCACCAGATCCACGGCCAGTCCCGTTTCATGCTCGCTGTGCCCCGCCGGCATCGTCTCCAGGGATTCCAGATCGTACGCCTCCTGCCAGCTCATTCCGTACTGCCGCATATCGCGCTCGATGTCTTCCTCCAGAAGATTCTGCTGGTACTCGGCGCTCCGATAGCCGGAAGCCACGACAAATTCCCTGCCGTCCTCCGACCCCGCGGTGAGCATCGCGCTCAGGGCGTCGTACATCTCATCCGCCACGGACACTCTGCCGTTTTTGAGCCAGTGCTCATTCACCACGTAATCCTCCGGAAGCGCATGCTCCTTGTTCACCAGGATCAGAAGATCCGCCTGACCGGACATGCTCCCGGATGAGGGCAGAAACTTCCCGCTGACATTTTTCACCGCCGTCATGATCTGCCCTCTTGTCTCCTCCCCATAGGAAAGTCTCCTGTCCATGATCTTCTGCGCCAGCAGCAGAATCAGAAGCACAGCCGCGGCGATTCCGAGCACAAGACATTCATGGCGCAGTCTGCGCTGGCGCTCCTCTTCTCCTTTTTTATACCTGCAGTCCGGCCGGAAGACGCCCGCGCGGCTGTTCCCCGCGCCTTTTTCTCCGGACGCATTTAACTCGTGCCGCAGCTGGTCTGTCCTGACAGGGCCGTTCTCTTCCCCGGACGGCATCTGAATGGACTCCAGGATTTTTCTCTGTATCTCCAGCTGTTCCCCGACCGTACGTTCCGCTGAAATCCTTCTCATAAAAAAACCTCCCTAGTATAATAATGGTGTAGTCAATAATGACTACGAGTTAATAGTTACAACGTCTAAATAAATAACCGAAGGAGGG
>CANRGB010000175.1 GCA_947630005.1 uncultured Lachnospiraceae bacterium | reverse complement strand
TGTTCGTTTATCGGCACGGCTTCCACAATGCAGATCATGGCGGAGGCGCTCGGACTTTCCCTTCCGGGAAGCGCGCTGCTTCCGGCTACGAGTCCGGATCTGCTCGATTACGCGCGCCGTGCCGGCGAGCTGGCGGTGAAACTCGCTCAGATGGACCATATGAGACCGTCTGATATCGTGACGATGAAGAGCTTTGAGAACGCGATCATGGTACATGCGGCGATCTCCGGTTCCACCAACGCGCTGCTGCATATCCCGGCGATTGCGCATGAGTTCGGCATTGAGATTACGGGCGATACGTTTGACCGTCTGCACCGCGGCGCTCATTATCTCCTGGATCTCCGCCCGGCAGGACGCTGGCCGGCTGAGTTCTTCTACTATGCGGGCGGCGTTCCGGCGATCATGGAGGAGATTAAGAGCGTGCTCCATCTCGACGTGATGACGGTAACCGGGAAGACGCTCGGAGAGAATCTTGAGGATCTGAAGCAGAGCGGCTACTATGAGCGCTGCCAGAAGTGGCTCGACAAGGCGAACGAGCGGTACGGCATCCATATGACGAAGGAGGATATCATCCGTCCGTTTGACAAGGCGATCGGCACGGACGGTTCCATCGCGGTTCTCAAGGGAAACCTTGCTCCGGAAGGCGCTGTCATCAAGCACACGGCCTGCCCGAAAGAGATGTTCTCCGCAGTGCTCCGCGCCCGTCCGTTTGACAGCGAGGAGGAATGCATCGACGCGGTTCTTCACCACAAGGTGCAGCCGGGCGACGCGGTGTTCATCCGCTACGAAGGTCCGAAGGGTTCCGGCATGCCGGAGATGTTCTACACCTCCGAGGCGATTTCTTCCGACAAAGAGCTGGGGAAGAGCATCGCGCTGATCACGGACGGCCGTTTCTCCGGCGCGTCTACCGGCCCGGTGATCGGACACTGCAGTCCGGAAGCGCAGGCAGGCGGCCCGATCGCGCTCGTCGAGGAGGATGATCTGATTCAGCTTGACGTCAAAGAGCGCATCCTCGCGATCGTCGGCGTTAAGGGAGAGCGGAAGACTCCGGAGGAAATCGATGCGGTTCTCGCGGAGCGCAGAAAGAACTGGCAGCCGAAGCCGATGAAGTATACCCGCGGCGTGCTTCGCCTCTTCTCTGAGCTGGCGGCTTCGCCGATGAAAGGCGCGTACCTGGAATACGATAAATAACAGCAGTTCGGAACAGGCCGGCGCCGGCCTGTTCCGTGCAATTGATTCCACGGTGGTCGTTCACTGGTATTTTCTTTGTTTTTTTCTTGTGTTTCTGTTTTATTTCGTATATCATGAAGCCATGGCCGAAATGTCATGGCTTTTTGTCTGCGCAGGCCCGCATATGAAAATCAGCTGCTGACGCGGCATACGGGAGGCGCGGACGAGCAGGAGGAAAAACTGCTTTCTGCCCGGTTTCTATGAAGACCATGGCACAAAGACCAGGAAACGCCCGGAAGAAGCCGCCTTTCACCGAAATGAGGTGGACTGGGACTAAAAGGAGGCGGATCAGGACGTTTCAGGAATCTCGGAAACACGAAGTGCGGAGAAATTCGCGGCGTCATGGAGGCGGAAGGTCTTTTGCCTCCGGCATCCTGACGGGAATGAAAAGGGAGGGAGAAATGAAGATTTTCAAGAAGAAACCGGCCGTGCTGCTCATGCTTTTTTTCGCGCTGATCCTGCTGGCGGCCCCGGTGCCCGCATCCGCGGCAAAGTATAAGAACCAGTGGCGCTCGATCGGCGGCAGATACTATTATTACGGCGCGAACGGGAGAATAGCCACCGGTCTGGTGAAGATCAAAAATAAGATTTATTATTTTGACACGAAAGGGTTCCAGCACACCGGATGGCAGATGATCGGAAAAAATTATTATTTTTTCACCGTTGACAGGGCGGGAAAGGGAAGCCTGGTCACGGACAAAACGGTGAACGGCGTCCGGCTGGACAAAAGCGGAAAGGCAGTGCTCACCCAGGACAGCAAAGAGAAGCTGAAGCTGATGGTCCACGCGAGCAAGGTCGTGGAGACGATCACCAACTGGTCCATGACCAGCATGGAGCGGCTGCGGAAATGTTTCGACTATACGAAGAAATACCGGTATCATAACTGGCGCAGCTTTACTAAAGTGAAGAACTGGGACAGACTTTTCGCCGGGGACATGTTTTACTACGGACGGGGGAACTGCTATTCCTATGCGGCGGCGTTTGCCTATCTGGCCAACGCGGTGGGATTTTCCGCCAGTGTGGTCTCTTCCGGCGGACACGGCTGGGCGGAGATCGGAGACCGTGTGTTCGATCCGGACTGGGCTCTCGTGAGCAAGGTGGACTCTTATTTTAATATGCCTTATTCGCTTAGCGGAAAGGGAGGCAGACCGAACTATAAACCAAACCGGGTATATGTGGTGAAAATCTGACCGGGAGTTTTTATGATGCCAGGGTTGAAAGGTCATGCGTTCCATGTTCACATGGAAAAGCATGACACTGAGACCCAAAAACACCGAAAAAGAACCATTTTTCATGGAATTTTGCCCCCGGCATCTTCTGCCTGATCTGCGTTCTGCGGGGATGCACAGACATCCGGAACCACAGCCGTCCGGGAAACGACCGTTCAGTGAAGGAGCAGTTCCTCCTGGCAGAGCGCGATGAATTTCTGCGCGGCGGCCGACAGATAGTGATTTTTTCTTGTGACGATAAAGAATTTCTGGACTGCCAGGGACGGATCCAGTTTCAGGTAGACGACGTCTGCCTCGGCGTTCCGGCAGATCAGCGTGTCGGTCACGAAAGCCGCTCCTATCTGGCAGCAGGACAGATGATACGCGGTCACGAGCTGTTCCACACAGAGGACGACTTTCGGGGAAAACCCCGCGTTTTTGAAAAACCGTCCGCTTTTTTTCTGCAGTCCGCTCCCAGGAGGGAGAAGAATGAACGGAAGGCCGGCGAGCCGGGAGGGATCAGGCAGCGTCTCCATGGACAGATAATCTCCGGACAGCACTTCCCTGCGTGTGATCCCCCATGCGGACAGATGGAATTCGCGCGCGAAGACGGACGGGACCGAGAGCAGGAGCGTGCTTTGCGACAGGGGCCAGATCTCAAATTTATCGGCGTCGTATTCGCGGGTGCTCAGCATCAGATCGAGCTGGTTGCTGAGCAGTTTTTTTATGTTCAGCGGAGCGTCCGCCTCGGAAAGATGCAGTTCGACTTTGGGATAGAGCTGCATATAACGGCGGATTACGGGAGGAAGAACGTAGGAAATGAAATACTGCGTTCCGCCGATCTGGAGAGAACCGGCGTTCAGACCGGAAAGATCCCGGATGGCCGTCGTTACGTTTTTTTCAATCTGGCGCATCTGATAAATGCCGTCGAGGTAGATTTTTCCGGCCGGCGTCAGTTTCAGCGGGTGGCAGCTGCGGTCAAACAGAGGGCCTCCCAGGCTTTCTTCCGCCTTGCGGAGCGCAATACTCAGGGCCGGCTGGGTGATGTGCAGCCGCTCGGCGGCCTTGCGGATACTGCCGGTCTCATAAATGGCTGCGATGTATTCCATATTCTGCTGCATGGGATTCCCTCCGATAAATTTACTTTATATGTTTATAAAAAATGTTAAATTGATTTTAATACAGCAGGGAAATATAATCAAGCTGTAAATGCCGAAATGAAAACCTGCGGACCGCTCCATGTTTTGCAGGTTTTTATTATAATTTTTATCATATTTAAAGGAGGACATGATATATGAGAAAGAGAACCGGCAGACTTTTGTCCGCGGTATTCGCGGCTTCTCTCGTGGTGTCTCTCGGATTTGGCGGCTGGAGTGTTTCTGCGCAGGAAGCGGAGACGGCGGAGGCTGTGACCGAGGCGCCGGCGGCGGAAGCAGATGCGGCGGCAGGCGGAGCGGTTTCCTTCACCCCGGGCACCTATGAGGCGACGGCGCAGGGCTTCGGCGGAGACATCGTCGTGAGCGTTACGGTCTCCGAGAACGAGATTACGGCTGTTGACATCACCGGAGACAAGGAAACTCCGACGCTCGGCGGCATCGCCGTGGCTGAGCTGGGAGAGAAGATGGTGACGGCGCAGACGCCGAACGTGGACGGCGTGAGCGGCGCGTCGGTCAGCAGCGGCGCGATCATCGCGGCGGCGACGGAAGCGCTTGAGGCGGCGGGAGCCGATATCGCGGCGCT
>CANRGB010000174.1 GCA_947630005.1 uncultured Lachnospiraceae bacterium | reverse complement strand
TCAAGCAGCAGGCGGAGAACAGTCTGTGCCGGAAGGAGATCAAGCAGCAGGCGGAGAACAGTCTGTGCCGGAAGGAGATCAAGCAGCAGGCGGAGAACAGTCTGTGCCGGAAGGAGGTCAAGCAGCAGGCAGAGAAAGAGCAGCAGGAAAAGATCCGGCAGCTCACGGAACTGGGGATTGAAGTGGTATGCCTGCCAGGGACGGATGGAAAAGTTGATCTGAGACAGCTGATGCAGTATTTGGGAGAAAAAGGAATCGACAGTATTCTGCTTGAGGGCGGAGGCGAGCTGAATGACAGTGCGCTGCGCGCAGGAATTGTGCAGGAAGTCCGGGCGTTTATCGCGCCGAAACTGTTCGGGGGAGCCGGGGCGAAGACGCCGGTCGGCGGAATCGGCGTGGAGCTGCCAGCTCAGGCGGTGGGACTTTCCCTGGATGAGATCGGGAGCTGCGGTGAAGACCTGATGTTGATTTACCGGGTGAGATAGAAAAAATCCAGGCTGCGGTTCAGTAGTAAGCTGCGGTGAGGATATGATACTGATTTACCGGATGAGAGAAAAATCCGGACTATGATTCAGTATAAATTGTGGCAAATGTGGTGATGACCTGTCAGGAGGAAATGGAAAAATAAGAAAATGGATATCGGCCAGGTGGGAAAATCGAGAAAGAATTACCGGATAAAATGAGGAGGTGATCCTGTGTTTACGGGAATTGTGGAGGAGCTGGGAAGCATCAGACGGCTCGTGCTTCAGGGCAGTTCCGGGAAGATCTCGGTTCGCGCGAGGAAAGTTCTGGAGGGAACGAAGATTGGAGACAGTATAGCGGTCAACGGAGTCTGTCTTACGGTGATTTCCCTACAGCCGGACGGATTTACCGCGGATGTCATGGCGGAGACCTGCCGCCGAAGCAGTCTTGGCGGTGTGAGGCCGGGAGATCTGGTGAATCTTGAACGGGCAATGGCGGCGAATGGACGATTCGGCGGTCATATTGTGAGCGGTCATATCGACGGCACCGGAGAAATATGTGCTTTAAAAAAGGAAGAAAACGCGGTCTGGGTGACGATCCGGACGAAACCGGAGATTATGCGGCTGATCGTGGAAAAAGGGTCGGTCTGCATCGACGGGATCAGCCTCACGGTGGCGAAAGTCCAGGAAGAGGAATTTCAGGTTTCTATAATCCCGCATACCGGTGCGGAGACGACGCTGCTTCGAAAGAAGGCAGGGGATCTGGTGAATCTGGAAAATGATCTGGTGGGCAAATATGTGGAGCGACTGTTGGGACTGGACATGACAGGAAGAAAACAGGCAGTCATCTCAGATCCCGGAATGGATTTCGGCGGGAAATTCAGCTGCGGTTCGGATGGAGGACAGATAATGAACGGGGATTTTGGCAGCCGTGCAGGAGCAGCTGGAACAGATTTCGGCAGCAGGACAGGGGCAGGACGAGTGGGAAATCCGGCGGCGGATATAGGTTCGGAAGGCTCCGGGGATCGGACAGATAACGCGGCGAGTGCAAAACATTCAGGAATTACAATGGATTTCCTCAGGGAATGCGGGTTCTGACAGGTGTTTTTCGGGAGTACGTTTAAGCTTCGGTCCTGCACGAAAACGATTTTATTCGCTGAAAAATGTCCGTGAAGGCAAAATTTCTGTGCGTGCCTGACTATGCAGAAAAATTACCGATGAAGAGTTTTCTGTGTTGCGGAGAGTTGCTGATGGTCATGAGGAACGGTAACGGACCGAATCCTGCGGCAGAATTTTTGGGCAAATTTTGAAAAAGGAAGGGAACAGACAATGGAATACAAATACAACACGATCGAGGAGGCGCTTGACGATCTGCGGGCCGGAAAGATCATCCTTGTCACGGACGATCCGGACAGGGAGAACGAGGGCGATATGATCTGCGCCGCGGAGTTTGCGACGCAGGAGAATATTAACTTTATGGCCTGCCATGCAAAGGGGCTGATCTGCACACCGATGAGTCCGGAATTGGCGGACAGACTGGGACTTCTGCAGATGGTATCGGAGAATACGGACAATCACTGCACGGCTTTTACCATCTCGATCGACCATAAGGATACGACGACCGGGATCTCGGCGGCGGAGAGATCTCACACGATGATGAAATGTGTGGAGGATGGAGCAAAACCGCAGGATTTTCGTCGGCCGGGTCATGTATTTCCGCTGACGGCAAGACGCGGCGGCGTGCTGGTGCGCAGCGGGCATACGGAGGCGACTGTGGATCTGATGCGCCTCGCGGGACTGAAAGAATGTGGAGTCTGTTGTGAAGTCATGGAGGACGACGGAACCATGATGCGGACGCCGAATCTGTGGAAACTGGCGGAAAAATACGGGCTGAAATTTATCACGATCAGCGACCTGCAGGATTACTGCCGCATCCATGAGAAGCATGTCATCCAGATGGCGTGCGCGGATATGCCGACGAGATACGGGCATTTCAAAATTTACGGTTATGTGAATGATATCACGGGAGAGCATCATGTCGCGCTGGTAAAAGGAGAGATCGGGGACGGTGAGGACGTGCTGTGCCGTGTACATTCAGAATGTCTGACCGGAGATACGTTCGGGTCACTGCGCTGCGACTGCGGAAATCAGCTTCAGCAGGCCATGAGTCAGGTGGAAGAGGAGGGCCGCGGGGTCATACTCTATATGCGGCAGGAAGGCCGCGGAATCGGCCTGATCAACAAGCTGAAAGCCTATGAACTGCAGGAGCGGGGGATGGATACGGTTGAGGCAAATCTCAGCCTTGGGTTCGCGCCGGATCTGCGCGAATACTGGATCGGAGCGCAGATACTTTCTGATCTTGGGGTGCGCTCGCTCCGGCTTTTGACAAACAATCCGGATAAGATTTACGGACTGGCGGACTTTGGCCTGGAGATCAAAGAACGCGTTCCGATTGAAATCCAGCCGCAGAAATACGATGCATTCTACATGAAGACGAAGCAGATAAAGATGGGACATATCTTTCAGACAATTTTATGAATTACGAGACAAATTAATATAAAAGGCGCGGGCAATAAGTCATTTTCATGGAAAAAGGAATGATCCCAGGATGCTTCAGAATTGCGGAAACGCAGAGCAGGAGGCAGTTTGCGGCAGCCTGATGTTTTTTGATTCAGAAAAAATTCAGAAAGTTAGAATGATTGGACAGGAGGACTAAGGTAATGAAACAGATTCAGTTATTAGAAGGAAAAGTTGTAGCACCGCAGGGGATGAAATGCGCAATCGTGGCGTCCAGATTCAATGAGATTATTGTGAACAAGCTTCTTGGAGGCGCGGTGGACGGTCTGGCCCGCCATGGCGTGGACGAAGAAAACATAACGGCCGCGTGGGTGCCAGGCGCGTTCGAGATCCCGCTGACCGCGGCGAAGCTTGCGCAGTCCGGGAAATTTGACGCGGTGATCTGCGTGGGAGCCGTGATCCGAGGAGATACTTCGCACTATGACTATGTGTGCAATGAGGTGTCCAAGGGAATTGCGCAGGTCAGCCTCTCCACGGGGGTCCCGGTTCTGTTCGGTGTGCTGACTACGGAGAATATCGAGCAGGCGATCGCGCGGGCAGGCAGCAAAGCCGGAAATAAGGGGTATGACTGCGCGCTGTCTGCGATCGAGATGGTGAACCTGCTGAGGCAGATCTGAGGATCACTCAGACAAAAAGAAACCTGATTGTGCGTCAGGGGGCATGAGAAATCAAGCCCCCCAATTTTTATGCCACAGGAAAATTCATTTTATTTATGATTTCCTCCAATCCACATATCGGTGACGAGATTCAATTTAAGCTGCTTGACATGACCAGATAAAGTGCTTAATATCATATAAAAGACATATAAAAAGCATATAAGTGCATAGGAATCCAATTAACGACGGGAGGAAGAGGATTGGACAGGTATTTTAATGTGAATGGGGCATGTTTCCCGGATGAGCATATCCGTTGGGGATAAAATACTGGTGGAAGCTGTAGTATAGATTTTTATGAAGCGAGCTGACTATAAGAAATAGAAGAATACATTGACAAAAAATGCATTTGTTTCCCTGAACAAAATTGAATATAATAAAAATATGTACACATGTAATGTACATACGAAAGGGGGGCGATGATAATGCGTACTACGCGAATATTTCAAAATGGGAACAGTCAGGCTCTCCGCATCCCACAGGAACTCAG
>CANRGB010000173.1 GCA_947630005.1 uncultured Lachnospiraceae bacterium | reverse complement strand
TTGAAAAAAGTGGGTGATTTTTTGAGATGGGGTCTGAAAGCCTTATAAAATCAGGGCTGAAGATTCCGAGAAGTTATAAATATTTGAGAGGAGGAAAAATAAGGTTGTTGATTTTATGGGAGCGGCATTACCGTGGATTCTATTGGGACTGTTTGTAGCAATCAGTTGTTCATTTATGAGTAAAACGGAAAAATAAATTCCCATTTATAGAGGAGGAATGAAGAAATGAGAAGGAAACTGGCATGGCTGACGGCAATGGCAGCCGCGGTGACGATGACTTTTGCCATGACATCGTTCGCGGAGGAAACGGAATTGGTGAGCGAGGCGGCGCAGGAAGCGGCGGCTGAGGACGGAACTTCTGACACGGAAGAGGAACCGGCACAGGAAGAAGCAGCCGGTGAGGATGCGCAGGAGCCCGAAACGTCCGGCGGGGATGATGAGAGCGCGGGTGCGGTCCGGGTTGGTTCTTTAAAGGGACCGACTTCGATGGGAATTGTGTCTCTGATGCAGGAAGCAGAGAACGGCGAGACAGAGATCCCTTACGAGTTCACGATGGTGACGGCGGCGGACGAACTGCTGGGCAATGTTATCAGCGGAAACCTCGATATCGCGATGGTTCCGGCGAATGTGGCGAGCGTTCTCTACAATAAGACGGAGGGCAAAGTCAGCGTGATCGATGTCAATACGCTGGGCGTTCTCTATGTCGTGGAGTGCGGAGAGTCGATTCAGTCGATCGCGGATCTTGCGGGCAAGACCGTGTATATGACCGGAAAAGGGCAGACGCCGGATTACACGATCCAGTATCTGCTTGAGCAGAACGGACTTGGCACGGAGGATGTGACGCTTGAGTACAAATCCGAGCCGACGGAGGTCGTGTCAGTTCTCGCGGAGGATGATACGGCGATCGGCCTGCTTCCGCAGCCGTTTGTGACGGCGTCCATGGTGCAGAACGAAAATCTGAGAATTGCGCTTGATCTGACGGAAGAATGGGAAAAAGTACAGGGCGAGGACGGCAGCAGCCTTGTCACGGGTGTGACGATCGCAAGGAATGAGTTTCTTGAGGAGAATCCGGACGCCGTACAGGACTTTCTGGCGGAGCATGAGAAGTCCGCAGCCTGGACGAATGAGAATCCGGAAGAGGCGGCGGAGCTGATCGCGTCGCAGGGAATCGTCGCAAAAGCGCCGATCGCGCAGAAAGCAATTCCGTTCTGCAACATTACCTGCATTGAGGGCGAGGAGATGAAGACTGCGCTCGAGGGATACCTGCAGGTGCTGTTTGATATGGATCCGGCGTCGGTGGGCGGACAGCTTCCGGCGGAAGACTTTTATTACATGGGATAACGGAGAAGTGCCAGACGTCCGGCAGCGTGCGTCTGGCACCAGCCGAAGCGGAGTGAATACCATGAAGCGCGGAGATACCCGCCTATTTTGTGATGCCGGGCGTCAGGGATTCGCGGGAAGGTCCTGGATAGTGATAGTATGAACGATAAGTACAGAAAGATAAGGCGCGCTGTGATTCTGCTTCTCTGGCTGGTCCTCTGGCAGGCGGTAGCGGCGCTTATACACAATAAGATTCTGTTTGTCGGTCCCCGGGAGGCGGCTTTCGCGCTCGTCTCCCAGATCGGGACCGCGGAATTCTGGCGAACGATCTTTTCCTCCTTTTTCAGGATCGCGGGCGGTTTTGCCGGCGCGTTCCTGGCGGGGATCCTGATGGCAGCGCTCGCCAGCAGTTTCTCTTTGCTGAAGGAGTTTCTGGAGCCGCCGACTGCGCTTCTGCAGTCAGTTCCCGTGGCTTCTTTTGTTATACTGGCGCTGATCTGGATCGGCTCGGAGAATCTTTCCATTCTGATCACCTGCCTTGTCGTGTTCCCTGTCATTTACCGCAACGTGCTGGAAGGGATCAGCCAGACGGACCGGAAGATGCTGGAGATGGCGCAGGTGTTTCGGATGAGCGTCCGGAAAAAGATCTGGTATCTGTACCGCCCCGCGGTCATGCCGTATCTGCTCGCCGGGTGCAGAATTTCCCTCGGAATGGCGTGGAAATCCGGTGTGGCGGCAGAGGTGATCGGCGTGCCGGATCACTCGATCGGGGAGAAGCTCTACATGGCGAAGATTTATCTGAGCACGGCGGAGCTGTTTGCGTGGACGTTTGTGATCATCGTGGTGAGCTGGGGGTTCGAGCGGCTGTTTTTGCGTTTGCTGAAGCTGTTTGTGCCGGGGCGAAGCACAGGATGGAAAGCAGGTTCAGGCCGGGCCGCAGGGAATATTTTCGGCCGCGGGAGTCGAAACCGGAGAGAAGAAACGGAGAACGGAATCCGGGATGCGGAGCGAGCCGGCAGCCATGGGAGCGGAAATAGAGACCGAAGCGGAGATCCGGAGAACAAAATCCGAGACGCAGAGCGAGCCGGCAGTCATGGGAGCAGAGACAGAGACAAAAACGGAGATCCGGAGAACAAAATCCGGGACGCAGAGCGAGCCGGCAGCCATGGGAGCGGAAACAGAGACCGAAGCGGAGATCCGGAACAGGAGAACAGGAATGGAGAAAATGTCCGCGGCGGGAAGACAGAATCCAGCCGTCCGTATACGGATGTCCCGGTTCTCGCGGCGGAATCCGTCTCAAAATCCTACCACGGAAATCCTGTGCTTGAGGGGGAATGCCTGAGTCTGAAAAAAGGAGACAGTTACTGTCTGATGGGCCCCTCGGGCCAGGGAAAGACGACGTTTCTCCGCCTGCTGATGGGGCTGGAGCAGCCGGATGCGGGAAGGATCGCAGGAAGCGGCAGAAAAAGGATCAGCGCTGTCTTTCAGGAAGACAGATTGTGCGAATATCTGAGCGGAATCGATAATATCAGGATCGCCGCCGGCAGAGACGGACTGCGGTGCAGCCCGAAAGAACTGCTCGCTCTGTTTCTGGAGCCGGAAGCGCTGGAGAGACCGGTGCGGGAGCTGAGCGGAGGCATGAAGCGGAGGGTGGCGATCGCCCGCGCGCTGGCGGTCCGCTCGGAAGTAATTTTAATGGACGAACCGTTTACGGGACTGGACGAGGAGACGCGCCTGCGTGTGACCGAGGCAATCCGGGCAAATCTGGACGGGCGCGCGCTGCTGCTGGTGACACATCAGGCGGAGGACGTGCGTCATCTTGGAGCAAAGCTTATACATCTGGATGAACTTTCGGGTTCTCCTATGACGGACAATTTATAATAACGCGTATACGAAGGAGTCAGAAAAATGCAGTTTAACGACAAAAAACTTTGGAAACAGATTTTACTTATATGTATCTTGCTGGGCTTCAACATTTTCTCTCTCCTGATGTTTACGGATGGGAATAATAAGAGAATTGTTGAACAGAACGACCGCTATCTGGCTGACGCAACGAAGCTTGTCTCAAAGCGCGTGGACGATATTCTGAAACGGGCGGAGAAAAGCATCAGCGCTCTGACCTATCTGTACGGAGAGACGCTGGAATCTCCGGATGTGGAGCCGGCGGTTCTGACGGAGCTTGCCGACAAAGCGCCGTTTGAGTATGTGGAGCTGATCTCCGCGGACGGAAAGCGCGTGGATTCCCAGGGAGAACTGACGGATGTCAGTGATCAGGACTTTTATATCGAAGGCATGAAGGGAAATTCCGGGGTCGGCGCGATGATCGGCGGCGGGGAAGACGGCCAGACGGCTGTGCTGTTTTATGCGCCGCTTTATTATGAGGATGAGATCGTCGGCGTGATAAACGGTGTCTACGGAAATGAGATCATGGAGGATATTCTTACGACTACTTTCTTCGATGTGCAGACGAGAACTTATCTCTGCGAGCCGGACGGCACGGTGATCTATGCCTGCGGCGTGAAGAAGAAGCCGGACAATATCCTGGAATCGCTGGCTGAAAACATAAATATCTCAGACGAGGCTATGGAGCAGGTCCGCCTGGCATTCGAGAATCATGAGACCCGCACCTACACGTACAGCGGAACAAAGGGAACGGGAAATGCCTGCGTCGCGGAGCTGTCCAACGACTGGATGCTGCTGCAGACGTTTCCATCCTCAGTGAACAGCCGCATGATTGATGATGCGGATCAGGCGGGAATCCGGCTTGAGATCAAGCTGATTATCGGATTTCTGATTTATATCATGTTTATTCTGTTTCTTAACAGGAAGCTGGAGACTGAGAAAAAGGAAATGTCCCGGATCGTCGGGGCAGTCACGCAGCTGTTTACACGGTTTGTCGTGGTTGATTTTGAAAATGACACATATGAATATCTGGAAACGGTGGATGAAGGGATTGA
>CANRGB010000172.1 GCA_947630005.1 uncultured Lachnospiraceae bacterium | reverse complement strand
CAAGATACACGCCGTTCAGCACGATGGAATTTCTGATCACACAGTTGCTTCCGACAAACACTTTCTTGAAGATCAGCGAATTCTCAATCGTCCCGTTGATGATGGAGCCTCCCGCGACAAGACTGTTCTTCACAACGCTTCCCGGATTGTACTTGGCCGGCGGATTGTCGTCCACTTTTGAATGTACATCCGGATACTCTCTGAAAAAATAATCCCTGACTTCCTTTTTCAGAAAGTCCATGTTTGTCCTGTAATAAGACTCCACCGACGCGATATTGCTCCAGTAGGTCTCAAGCCTGTAGCCGTAAATACGTTTTGTGGTCCTGCAGCGGATCAGCACATCCTTCACAAGATCATACCGGTCTTCCCCGATGGACTTTTCGATCAGCTCGATCAGCTGCCGCCTGCGGATGATATAGATCCCGCAGGAGATTGTCTGGGAGGAAGCCTCCATCGGCTTCTCGTCAAACTGCACGATGCGGTTGTCCTCGTCCAGATGAAGCACGCCGAACCGCGTCGCGTCATCCGTACCGGCAATGTCCTTGCAGATTATCGTGACGTCCGCGTTCCTGCTCTCATGGTACTGCAGCACCTTTTCATAATCCACCTTGTAGATGCCGTCGCCGGACGCGATCACCACGTACGGCTCATGACACTCCCTCAGAAAGTCCAGGTTCTGATGGATCGCATCCGCGGTTCCCCGGTACCAGAAGCTGTTCTCCGGCGTCACCATCGGAGGAAAGACAAACAGTCCTCCCTGCTTTCTCCCGAAATCCCACCATTTGGAAGAGCTGAGATGCTGATTCAGCGACCGGGAATTATACTGAGTCAGAACGGCTACCTTCTGTATTCCTGAATTGGACATACTGCTCAGCGGAAAATCAATGCTCCGAAAGCTGCCCGCGATCGGCATCGCCGCGATGGCACGCTTATTCGAAAGCCCCTTCATCCGGTAGTTGTTCCCTCCGGCCAGGATCATTCCTACCGCCCTCATACCACATCACCTGCCTTGTCCAGTATTTCTCCGCTGCCAAGCGCGCCTCCCGGATAGTCTTCCCGCACAGTCACGCCCGTCACCGCCGTATTTCTGCCGATCCTGACATCCGCCGGAATGACGGCGTTCTCTCCGATCACCGCGAGGCCGAAGGAATAGACGGACGGCTTCACGCGGTTCGGAAGCTCCACGCCGACTCCGACCTGCGCCCGCTCCCCGATCACGGCATTCTCCGCGATGATGGCCTTGTCAATGACGGCGCCCGCCTTGATCACCGTGTTCTGCATGATGATTGAATCGCGGACGATCGCTCCGGGCTCTATCACCACGCCCGGGCTTATGACCGATTTGTATACCTTTCCGCAGATCTCCGTCCCGTCTCCGATCAGACTGTCCAGTATATACGCCTCGGAGGCGATATACTGCGGGGGCAGAATATCATTCTTCGTATAGATATTCCAGAATTCCTCATAAAGATTGAACTCAGGGACAATCGCGGTCAGTCCCATGTTGGCCTCCCAGTAGGAACCGAGCGTTCCGACGTCCTTCCAGTAGCCGTTAAACTCGTAGGCCGCCAGCTTCTCCCCCTTTTCATGGCAATACGGGATGACATGCTTCCCGAAATCACAGCTGCTCTGCTCGGAAAGGGCGATCAGCGCCTCCTTCAGGGCAGGCCATGAAAAGATATAAATCCCCATGGACGCCAGATTGCTCTTCGGGACGTCAGGCTTCTCCTGAAACTCAACGATCCTGCCGTCCTGATCTGTCACCACGATGCCGAAACGGCTCGCCTCCTCCATCGCGACGGGCATGACCGCGATCGTGACATCCGCATTGTGCGCCTTGTGGTAGTCCAGCATGATCTGATAGTCCATCTTATAGATGTGGTCCCCGGAGAGGATCAGCACATAATCCGGATGAAAAGATTCCATATAAGCCAGATTCTGGTAGATCGCGTTCGCCGTCCCGGTATACCATTCTGTCTTCCCGGTCTTCTCATAAGGCGGAAGCACGGTAACGCCGCCGACATTCCGGTCCAGATCCCACGGGATCCCGATGCCGATATGGGTGTTCAGCCGGAGAGGCTGATACTGGGTCAGCACGCCTACCGTATCGACTCCTGAATTGATGCAGTTGCTAAGCGGAAAATCAATGATACGGTACTTACCTCCGAACGCCACCGCCGGCTTTGCGACCTTCGCGGTCAGCACACCGAGACGGCTGCCCTGCCCTCCGGCCAGAAGCATGGCTATCATTTCTTTTTTGATCACATTATCACCTCTGCCTGCATAGATTTGCCATATCGACTCTGGAAAATCCGGTTTTCCTCAGTCACAGGCTTTCTAAAACAGTATACCATACTTTATCAAAATAATAAACATATATTACAAAATTTTCCCTGAAATTAACGGGTTTTTATCATAAATAACTTAATTTTTCTACAAAAATGGATATTTTTTCTTTTTGATACTGGAATTATGCAATAAATCCTTTATTTATTTTTGTATAAATTTACTATTTTCGACACAGAAAAGTTCTTGGATTTTCCGGAAGGTGAGCGTATAATAGAGCATACACCAATAGATAAGGAGATCTGCAGAATGTATCAAATAAAGTATAACCAGCCTGTGCATGTCCACTTTATCGGTATCGGAGGGATCAGCATGAGCGGTCTTGCGGCCGTTCTCCTGAAGGAAAAGTTTACAGTCAGCGGCTCCGATGCGAAGGAATCCCCCCTGACTGACTGGCTGTCAGGACTTGGAGCTTCCATCGTTTACGGACAGCGCGCTTCAAATATCACGGACGGCATCGACGTCGTCATCTATACCGCGGCAATCCATCCCGACAATCCGGAGTTTGCCGCCGCCAGAGAAAAGGGCATTCCGATGCTCTCCCGCGCGGAGCTTCTCGGACAGCTCATGTGCAACTATCAGATACCGGTCGCGGTCGCCGGCACGCACGGCAAGACCACCACGACCTCTATGCTCACCCATCTCATGATGGCAGGCGGCCTCAATCCCACGATCTCCGTGGGCGGCATCCTGAAATCCATCGGAGGAAATATCCGGCTTGGCTCCTCCGAAGTCTTTCTGACAGAGGCGTGCGAGTACACCAACAGCTTCCTTGAGCTTTCCCCGAAGATCGGGATCGTTCTCAACATCGAGGCGGATCATCTCGACTTTTTTAAAGATCTCGACGATATCCGGCATTCCTTCCGGCTCTTTGCCGAAAAGATCCCGTCAGACGGAACGCTGATCATCGGGAGCCAGATCCCGGATCTGAATTTCTTCACGGACGGTCTTCCCTGCCGGGTCGTGACCTTCGGCCTCGGCGCCGGTGATTATCACGCGGAGGACATCACTTACAGCGCGTGCGGCTTTGCCTCCTTCACGCTCGTAAAGAACGGCGTTCCGGCAGGCCGGTATCACCTGTCCGTTCCGGGCGAACACAACGTCTCCAACGCGGTCGCCGCCCTCGCCGCAGGCGATCTGCTGAGCATTCCTTACGAAAAAATGGCCGCCGGCCTGTCCGATTTTGAGGGCACCGACCGCCGCTTCCAGAAAAAAGGAGAGGTTTCCGGAATCACGATCGTGGATGATTATGCACACCATCCGACCGAGATCCGGGCGACGCTGCACGCGGCCGCAAATTACCCGGGCAGCACAATCTGGTGCGTATTCCAGCCGCATACCTACAGCCGCACCAAATCTCTGATGGACGATTTTGCGGAGGCGCTCTCCCTTGCCGACAAGATTGTCCTTGCCGACATCTACGCGGCGCGCGAGACGGATGATCTCGGCATCAGCTCCGATACGCTCCGCGAGAAGATTGCCGCCAAAGGAAAGGACGTCTGGTACTTCCCCACCTTCGGGGAGATCGAAGACTTCCTTATGGAAAACTGCGCGCCGGGCGATCTTGTCATCACCATGGGCGCGGGCGATATCGTAAAAGTCGGAGAGGATCTGCTGAAAAGAGGATAACGCGCCGCTTTGGGGACGCGCGCAAAACACGGGGCAGGAAAACACGAACTGCCTCCCGATACTTTGTCTGTAACCGCAGGGACAACAGGTTCCCTGCGGTATTTTTTTATCCGTTTATCCACATACTATTCCCGCATCCCTTCCCGCAGCTGTGCTTATCTCCAAAGTTATCCACATTATCCACATACTTATACACATTTTTCTTTCCACATCCGGTGGATTATCCTGTGGACAATCTGATTTACATAATATTACGACATATTCCGCCTTTTATTCCTGTTTTATGCCCGCCGAAATAATTATTGTCAACTTTTTATCCACATTATCCACACAGCAGGTGGAAAGTTATCGTTACAGTTCACTCCCCTGCGGGTCGTGAACGTAACAACGCTTCGCGATGCACAGAAATGCTGCTTTCGCAGCATTT
>CANRGB010000171.1 GCA_947630005.1 uncultured Lachnospiraceae bacterium | reverse complement strand
GGGGTATGGGGTATAAGTTCGAGGTAGAGTAACGCCATGAAGATTTCAATGAGAAAGCAGCTTGCGCTGATCTTTACAGGGCTGATGGCGGCCGTGCTTCTGACCTGCATGCTGGCGAATCTGTTTCTGCAGGAAGATTTCTATTATATAAGGAAGACGGAGGCGCTCGAGGAAGCGTATGAGATCCTGAATGAGGGGATTGACGGGACAGGCCGGATCGCCGACGATAAGATGGCGGAATTCAACAGTCTGCGGCTTTCCAATAATATTATTTTTGTGATCACCAACCGGATCTTCGAGAAAGTGATGTGGACGGAGATGAGCGCGGCCGATCTGAGGATTTTTGTCGGCCGGCTGAACGGCTACATCCTGGGGATCGACGTGGATCAGAATGCGAGCATGCTGGAGCAGACGGACAGTTATGTGATCCGCAAGAAATATGACAATGCGCTGGGAACGGATTACCTGGAGATGTGGGGGACGCTCGACGCGGGATTTTATTTTATGATGCGCATCGCGATGGCCGGGATAAGGGACAGCGTGGGGATCACGAACGAATTTATACGCTATGTCTGCATCATCGGCATTGTGGTAAGCACCCTGATCATCCTGTGGGTGACGGGCCGGGTGACGAAGCCGATCCATGAGCTGACGGAGCTTTCCAAGCGGATGGCGGATCTTGATTTCAACGTGCGGTATACGAGCGGAGGAAAGAACGAGATCGGTCAGCTCGGCGAGCATTTCAACCAGATGTCGGAGAAGCTGGAGCAGGCGTACTCCCAGCTGATGACCGCGAACAACGAGCTTCAGCGGGACATTGAGAAGAAAACAAAGATTGATGAGATGCGCAGGGAGTTTCTGTCGAACGTTTCCCATGAGCTCAAGACGCCGATCGCGCTGGTGCAGGGGTATGCGGAAGGGCTGAAGGAATGCATCAATGACGACCCGGAGAGCCGCGAATTCTACTGCGACGTCATCATGGATGAGGCGGGCAAGATGAATCAGCTGGTGCGAAAACTGCTGACGCTGAACCAGCTGGAAGAGGGGAACGAGCAGGTCGAGATGGAGCGGTTTGACATCGTCCCGCTGATCCGGAACAAGATTCAGTCGGTATCGATCCTTGCCCAGCAGAAGGATGTGCGGATTCTGTACAGCGGGGAAGAGATGCTTCCGGTCTGGGGCGACGAGTTCAAGGTCGAGGAAGTCCTGACGAATTATCTGAGCAACGCGATGAACCATGCGGACGGGGAGCGGAGGATTGAGGTCTGCGCCGTGCAGGCGGAGAACAAGGCGAGAATCTCCGTGTTCAACACGGGGACCCCGATTCCCGAGAAGGATGTGCCGCAGATCTGGGATAAATTTTATAAAGTGGATAAGGCGAGAACGCGGGAGTATGGAGGCAGCGGCATCGGGCTGTCGATCGTCCGGGCGATCATGGAATCGTTTCACCAGAAGTACGGCGTAAAGAATTATGAGGACGGCGTCGAGTTCTGGTTTGAACTGGAGTGCGGTAATTTTCCGGTGGGAAATGAGAGCCCAAAGTGCCCGCCGGAGCAGATCTGAGGACAAGTTTGAAATGAAACAGGGGGCGGATATGGCGAAAATAATTGTGATCGGAGGAGGACCCGCCGGAGCGATGGCCGCGGTCACGGCGGCCGGGCAGGGATGCGAGGTTCACCTCTATGAGAAAAACGAGAAGATCGGGAAGAAGCTGTATATCACGGGCAAGGGCAGGTGCAATCTGACAAACAACTGCAGTCCGGAGGATTTCCTGCAGGCGGTCTGCGTAAACCGCAAGTTTCTCTACAGCGCGGGATACGGTTTTACGAGCCGGAATGTGATGGAGTTCTTTGAGAACGCCGGACTCCGGCTGAAAACGGAGCGGGGGAACCGGGTGTTTCCTGCGTCGGATCATTCGTCGGATGTGATCGCGGCGCTGAACCGCAGGCTGCGGGACTGCGGCGTGACCGTTTATCTGAACCGGGAGGTGAAGGAGGTCCTCACGGAGGAGAAGGACGCGGGAGGGGGATGTCCGAATGATCAGGAAGAAGCTGGCGCTGAGATAAGAATGCATTCGGATGTGATGGAGAGGAGTTCGGCGGGAAACTCCGCGAAATCTTCAAAAAAGAAGGAGCCTCATGCATCTCCCCATGTGGTCGGAATCCGTCTGGCGGATGGAGAAATCGTGCCTGCCGACGCTGTGATTGTGGCGACCGGCGGCATTTCCTACCGCACGACCGGATCGACCGGGGACGGCTACCGGTTTGCGCGCGCGGCGGGACATCAGGTGACGGAGCTCTTGCCCTCGCTTGTGCCGCTGGAGATTCAGGAGGATTATCCGAAAAAGCTGCAGGGACTGTCTCTTAAAAATGTCACGGTGACAATCAGGGATGGGCGCAGGGAACTGTACTCCGGGTTTGGCGAGATGATGTTCACGCATTTCGGCGTGACAGGACCGCTGATCCTGACGGCCAGCACGGTGATCCAGAAGAGGCTGAAAGAACATCCGCTTGCGATGTCGGTCAATCTGAAGCCGGCGCTTGATGAACAGCAGCTTGACGCGCGTCTGCTGCGCGAGTTTGACGCGGCGAAGAACAAACAGATAAAGAATGTCCTCGGCAGCCTTTACCCGGCAAAGCTTGTTCCGGTCATGCTCGAGCGCTGCCGGATCGACCCGGAGAAAGCGGTCAATCTCGTAACGAAAGAGGAAAGACGAAAATTATTTGAAATGACCCGGGATTTCCCATTGACGGTTACGGCCCTGCGAGATTATAATGAAGCTGTTGTGACGCGCGGAGGAGTCAGCGTAAAGGAGATCCGCCCGCAGACGATGGAATCCCGTCTGGCTGAAGGACTGTTCTTTGCGGGGGAAGTGCTGGATCTTGACGCGGTGACAGGAGGCTATAACCTTCAGATCGCCTGGTCGACCGGATATGCGGCCGGTATGGGCGCTGCGGGGATACAGTACAGGAAATGAAAGGAATGAAGCGATGAGTTTCAAGATTGCGATAGACGGGCCGGCGGGCGCGGGCAAGAGCACGATAGCGAAGCGCGCGGCGGCCGGACTCGGTTTCCTCTATGTGGATACGGGGGCCATGTACCGTGCGATCGCGCTCGGACTGCTCCGGATGGGAACGGATATCTCGTCGGAAGAGGCGCTTTCGGACGCGCTTTCGCGGATCGAGGTGGGGCTCTCCTATGAAAACGGCGTGCAGAAAGTCCTTCTGAACGGGGAGGACGTGACGCCTTTGATCCGCACTGAGGAGGTCAGCAACATGGCGAGCAGCGCGGCCGCCGTTCCGCAGGTGCGTGCGAAGCTGACGCAGCTCCAGCGGGGAATCGCCGGGCGCGAGGACGTCCTGATGGACGGACGCGATATCGGGACGGTCATTCTGCCGGACGCCCAGCTTAAGATCTATCTGACCGCCAGTGTGGAGACGCGGGCGCGGCGCCGGTATAAGGAGCTTTGTGAAAAGGGAGAGGCGGCCGTCTTTGAGGAGATAGCCGCGGATATCCGGGAGCGCGATTACCGCGATATGCACCGTGAGACGGCCCCGCTTTGTCAGGCAGAGGACGCTGTGCGGATTGATTCCTCGGATATGACGATCGAGGAAGTGACTGCGCGGATTCTTTCTCTTGTGGAAGAAAGGCGGAAAGAATTTCCCGGCTGAGGAAAGGAATTTTGACAGATGGAAGTGATTGTGGCAAAGACGGCCGGTTTCTGCTTCGGCGTGAAGCGGGCGGTGGAGCAGGTTTACCGTCAGATTGAGGAAGGGAAGAAGCCGATCTACACTTACGGGCCGATCATCCATAACGAAGAGGTGGTGCGTTCGCTCGAGGAGAAGGGAGTGCGGATTGTCGAATCGGAGGATGATCTTGAAAAGCTCTGCGAAGGAACCGTGATCATCCGCTCGCACGGCGTTCCGCGGAGGATCTATGAGCGGATCCGGGCGCGGGGGCTCTCTCTCGTGGATGCCACCTGCCCGTTTGTAAAGAAGATCCACAGGATCGTGGAGCAGTATGGCAGCGCGGATGAGGTCATTATAATAGGGAATGAAGGACATCCGGAGGTGGAAGGCATCAAAGGCTGGTGCAGCGCGCCCGTGACGGTGATCGGATCCGAGGAGGAAGCGGCGCGGTTCCGGGGACGCGGGACGGGGAGGCTTTGTATAGTCTCTCAGACGACATTTAATTACAAGAATTTTAATAAATTAGTTGAAATTATTGAGAAAGTGCGGTATGATGTCAGAGATATCTTTAGAACAGTGTGCAGTGCCACGGAGGAGAGGCAGTCGGAAGCCCGTGAGATTGCGAAGAAGGTGGACAGTATGATTGTAATCGGAGGCAGTCATAGCTCAAACACCCGGAAGCTGTATGAGATATGCAAAAAAGAATGTGTAAATACTTACCATATACAAACAATAAGAGACCTGGATATCCAACGATTGCCGTC
>CANRGB010000170.1 GCA_947630005.1 uncultured Lachnospiraceae bacterium | reverse complement strand
GGTAATGTTCTTTTTTTCCATCTGTAATTCCTCATAACGCAATCCGCAAAACCGCCGGTTCCCCACAGCGGCAGCTCCCTTATCAGATCCATGACCTGTCATCAGCGACGTGGAAATCCTTTTATCAGATCCACGATCCGTCATCAACGACGTGGCCGGTACAGGTCACCGATGTGAAAGTCCTTTTATTAGATCCACGATCCGTCATCGGCCCGCCGCACGGTCAGGAATCAGCCTCAAGGCAGACCCGCAGCTTCTTCAGAGCGCCCTTCTCGATCCTTGAGACGTAAGAACGGCTGATCCCAAGCTTCGCCGCAATCTCCCGCTGTGTCAGCTCACTGTGTCCGAAAAGCCCGTACCGTTCGCTGATCACCTGAAGTTCACGCTCTGTCAGAGCCCGGCTGAGTCCTTCATACATCTTCTGAATATATTTCTGCGTTTCCAGTTTTTCCAGCACATCGATCGGATCACTTTCCAGAACATCCATCAGGCGCAGTTCCCGCCCTTCCTGATCCACGCCGATCTTCTCATCCATCGAAATCTCGCGCGCCAGCTTCTTTCTCGTGCGCAGCATCATCAGCAGTTCGTTTTCAATGCATCTTGCAGCATATGTCGCAAGGCGGCTGTTCTTGCTGCCGTCAAATGTCGTCACAGCCTTGATCAGACCTATGATTCCTATGGATATCAGATCATCCGGATCGTGCTCCGGAGACTGATACTTTTTCGCAACATGGGCAACCAGCCTTAGATTGTGCTCGATCAGCATATTTCTTGCTGCCATATCCCCCTGCTGACAGCGGTCAAGACAGTACGCTTCTTCCTCCGGAGACAACGGCTGTTTAAATGTCTTCAAAAAAGCACCTCTAAGCGGTTTTATGCTATTTTATGCCCGAAACCGCCCGGAAGTGCTTTTCCCCTGTAATTGTTTCTCTTTCTTTCGATCCGCGCCCGATAATTTAACGGAGTACGGCTGTCTCAGCGGCGTGTCCTGTTCACCGGACTGAAAATCCGCGTTCCTGCTTCAGCGGAATCTCCTCCGAATCCGTCCAGTCGATCCGGATATAGCGGTCCTGATTCAGACCGGCAAGCAGCTTGTCGATCAGCTGTTCCCGTCCCTGAACCTCCATACTGACTGACCCGTCCCACTCGTTTCTGACCCAGCCCGTCAGTCCCAGCGACTGCGCCATATATTTCGCCCGGTAACGGAACCCGACTCCCTGAACCCGCCCGTGAAAGCGCAGCTCCATTCTGATCTCACTCATGATTTATTTCTCCAGCTGTATAAAATTCAGAGTCCGTCCGCAAATCCGGCCGGAACCGGTTTATTTGTCACGAATCTCCGCGTGCATCTCCTGCAGCGACCGGACTCTTCCGCTGCCCTGCATCTTCATGGAACGGATTCCGCTCACAGTGGCAGACGCGGCCGCGACCGTCGTTATATACGGAACCTTCTTCTTGATTGCCGCCTTGCGCAGATAGCTGTCGTCCCACTGGCGGTCCTGGCCGACCGGCGTATTGATAATCAGATCGATCTTTCCGTTCATGATCAGATCGAGCATATTCGGTCTGCCTTCCTGCAGCTTGTTCGTGATCTCCGCCTTGATTCCTGCCTTCTGAATCAGTTTTCCGGTATTCCTCGACGCGATGATCTTAAATCCTGTATTTGCAAATTTCCGCGCGACATCGACGATCTCCGCCTTATCCTTGTCGCTGACCGAGATCAGCACGGTACCTTCAAGCGGCAGCTTCGTCTGCGTCGCCTCCTGCGCCTTAAAGAACGCCTCGCCCCAGAACTCCGAAAGTCCGAGCACCTCGCCGGTCGAGCGCATTTCCGGTCCGAGCACGGGATCGACCTCCTGGAACATGTTGAACGGGAACACCGATTCCTTGACCCCGTAATACGGAATGTGCTGTTCCTTCAGAGCCGGTACCGGGGACGGTCTTCCCGTCAGCTCCGATGTCACGATATCAATCGCGAGCGGCACCATGCGGATGTTGCAGACCTTGGAGACAAGCGGCACGGTACGGGACGCGCGCGGATTCGCCTCGAGCACGTACACCTTTCCGTTCTCGATCGCGTACTGCATGTTCATCAGGCCGCTCACGTGCATCTCTTCCGCGATCTTCCTCGTATATTCCTTGATCGTGTTTACATTCTCCACGCTCAGATGGCGCGACGGAATAATGCAGGCCGAGTCGCCGGAATGTACGCCCGCAAGCTCGATATGCTCCATCACGGCCGGGACAAACGCGTGCGTGCCGTCGCTGATCGCGTCCGCCTCGCATTCGGTCGCGTGCATCAGGAAACGGTCGATCAGGATCGGACGGTCCGGCGTCACGCCGACCGCGGCGTTCATATAGCCGACCATGCTCTCCGCGTCGTAGACGACCTCCATGCCGCGTCCGCCCAGCACATACGACGGCCGGACCATGACCGGATAGCCGATCTTCTCCGCGATCGCGAGCGCTTCCTCGACGTTGACCGCCATGCCTGACTCCGGCATCGGAATCCCGAGCTTATCCATCATCGCGCGGAACTGGTCGCGGTCCTCCGCGAGATCGATCACGGACGGGGAGGTCCCGAGGATCTTCACGCCGTTCTTCTCAAGATCCGCCGCAAGATTCAGCGGCGTCTGGCCTCCGAACTGCGCGATCACGCCGACTGGCTTTTCTTTTCTGTAAATGCTGAGCACATCCTCAAGCGTCAGCGGCTCAAAATACAGCTTGTCCGAGGTATCGTAATCCGTGGATACCGTCTCCGGATTGCAGTTGACGATGATCGTCTCAAAACCGAGTTTTTTCAGGGCGAGCGACGCGTGTACGCAGCAGTAGTCGAACTCGATGCCCTGCCCGATCCGGTTCGGACCGCCGCCGAGAATCATGATCTTCGGGCGGTCTGTGCTGACCGGGTTCTTATCCGGCGCGTTGTAGGTGGAATAATAGTAGGCGCTGTCCTGCGTGCCGCTTACATGCACGCCCTCCCACGCTTCCTCGACGCCAAGCGCAAGCCTGCGCTCCCGGACATCCGTCTCGGTCACGCCGAGAATCTGGCTCAGATATTTATCGGAGAAACCGTCTTTCTTCGCCCGGATAAGGGCCTCATCCGCCGGCAGCTGCCCCTTTGACGCCGCAAGCGCTTCCTCCTCGTCCACCAGCTCTTTCATCTGGCCAAGGAAATACTCCTTAATCTTTGTGAGATTGTGGATCTCCTCCACCGTCGCCCCCTTGCGGAGCGCTTCATATATAATAAAATAACGTTCGCTTGACGGGAAGATCAGCATCTTCATCAGATCTTCCTTTGACTTCTGATCAAAGTCCTTCGCATGGCCAAGACCATAGCGTCCCGTCTCAAGGCTGCGGATCGCTTTCTGGAACGCCTCCTTGAAGTTCTTGCCGATGCTCATAACCTCGCCGACCGCGCGCATCTGCGTGCCGAGCTTATCCTCAACGCCGTGGAACTTCTCAAACGCCCAGCGCGCGAACTTGATCACAACGTAATCTCCGTCCGGCACATATTTGTCGAGCGTCTCGTACTTGCCGCACGGAATCTCCGCGAGCGTCAGACCGGTCGCGAGCATTGCGGAGACAAGCGCGATCGGGAAGCCCGTCGCCTTGGAAGCAAGAGCGGAAGAACGGGAAGTTCTCGGATTGATCTCGATGATGACATCCCGGTCTGTCACCGGATCATGCGCCCACTGCACGTTCGTGCCGCCGATCACCTGGATCGACTCGACGATCCGGTAGGACTTCTCCTGCAGGCGCTTCTGCACCTCCTCGGAGATCGTCAGCATCGGAGCCGAACAGAACGAATCGCCGGTATGCACGCCCATCGGGTCGATATTCTCGATGAAGCAGACCGTGATCATGTTGTTGTCCTTGTCACGCACAACCTCAAGCTCAAGCTCCTCCCAGCCCAGGACCGACTCCTCAACGAGTACCTGGCCGACAAGACTCGCCTGCAGGCCGCGCGCGCAGACGGTCTTCAGCTCCTCCACATTGTAGACAAGGCCGCCGCCGGTGCCGCCCATCGTGTAAGCCGGCCGCAGCACGACCGGATAGCCGAGCTTTTCCGCGATCGCAAGCGCCTCATCCACCGAGTAGGCGACCTCGCTTTTTGCCATCTCGATCCCAAGGCTCTCCATCGTGTGCTTGAACTCGATCCTGTCCTCGCCGCGCTCGATCGCGTCCACCTGAACTCCGATAACCTTCACGCCGTATTTGTCCAGCACGCCCTTCTTCGCAAGTTCCGAACATAAATTAAGACCGGACTGTCCGCCAAGGTTCGGCAGCAGTGCATCTGGTCTTTCTTTCGCTATAATCTGCTCGATTCTCGCCGCGTTCAGCGGTTCAATGTATGTGACGTCAGCGATCTCCGGATCGGTCATGATCGTGGCGGGATTGGAATTTACCAGTACGATCTCATAACCAAGTTTTCTGAGGGCCTTGCATGCCTGTGTGCCGGAATAGTCAAACTCACACGCCTGTCCGATGATAATCGGACCCGAACCGATAATCAGTACT
>CANRGB010000169.1 GCA_947630005.1 uncultured Lachnospiraceae bacterium | reverse complement strand
GGCGAAGACGTGGTTGTCGCTGATAAAAGTTTTTGTTACGGTGTCCGCTTTCAAATATTCATTCCTCCTTCATTTTAACAATCCTGCTGAATAATTGCAAGTATGTTGTGGAAAAATCGGATAATCCGCATGAAATGCAATATAAGATCTTAAGAATAAAAAGATAATGCAGATGATTAATGATAAATATTTCTCTATACGGATTATTATTTGCATTATATCATATGTAGATCAAATTGTCTACAGAAAAATTTTATTTTCTGTGCATACCTGAGTATGCAAAAAAGTTTCCGCGGAGCGCCGTTACGTTCACAACCTGCAAGGGGAGTGAACCAATACCATTTAGTTAGCAGCCACAAAAAGGGCAGGGCGTCTCCGGGAAGGACCTATAGGGGTGTCCACCCGGAGATGTTCCTGCCCTTTGCGGCGTCCGGAATCGTAAACTTAACGACATTGGTTCACAGCCGTGGTATAAACACAAGTTGTAAAATGGCGTGAAAAGTTGTAAACTGATGATAATAAAAACAGCAAAAGAGGTGGTATTTATGTCGGAATTTTTTTTCCCTTTTAAGATAACCTGTCCGCAGTGCGGGAATGTCGAGAGAAGCTCAGACGGATGTGAGACGGACGACTGGACGGAGGTTTTTCTCTTTTCCGGATACAGCAGGAAAAGCGCGGGATCGTATGATCCTTATTATACCTGCCGGGCCTGCTCTGCAAAAACGGATCGGGACAAACTGTACAGAGACAAGCTGATTGAGGTTGAGTCAATCGAAAGGGTCAAAGCATATTTATCGCGTATGCTGAGTTCTGTCATAATGAACGGGGAGGAAGCATTAGGTGATCATGGCTGGCAGCCGGATCTGGATACCGTTTTGAACCGGTATTCTCTTTTGTTTCCGGATGACGGCGAGCTTCAGAAAATAAAAGAGGATTATTTTCTGGCGCTTCATGACAGGCGCACGCTTACAAAATTCGAGCCGCTCCCGGGGACGGTTGAGATCGGACCCGAGAATATCGTCAGAAAAACTTTTCTGGAAAAGGTCTATCTGCCAAATGGACTGAAGCGGATTGCCTCTGGTACCTTCAAAGGATGCGGCTGTCTGCACGATCTGTTTATTCCTGACTCAGTGGAAGAAATAGGGGAGAGCGCGTTTGAGGACTGTGATCTGAAAACGATACATCTTTCGAATTCGCTCACCAGAATTGAGGACTTTCTTTTTAAGGGCTGCCGGAGGCTGGAAAAGGTTTTCCTGTCGGACAACATCGAATCGATCGGGGCCGGCGCGTTCAAAGGGTGTCATTCTCTTAAAAAACCATGGCTTCCCGGCCGGCTGAGGATTATCGGGGAAGAGGCTTTTGCGGACTGCAGATCGGTCACGGAGGTCAGGATCTCGGAACGGACGGAAGTGATAGGAAAAGACGCGTTTGCCGGATGTCCCGGAATCACGATCAGGGGCCGCAGGGGTTCGGCTGCCGAACAGTATGCCAGAACGAACGGGATCCGGTTTGTGGAAAACTGAAGGACGGGATGACTGGTTTTGCTGGCGAGCGGCACAAAAATAAAGAGAGATTGCCAGGAGGCACGGAGTGATCCGGAGAGCTTTCATTCATGGCAGTGCCGCAGCGCTGATATGGGAGTTTAAAAAGAAAGGAAAGGGGGAATGGTATGAATTTTACACATCTGCACGTCCATACAGAGTACAGTCTGCTGGACGGCTCCAACAAGATAAAAGAGTATGTGGCGCGGGTGAAGGAACTGGGAATGGACAGCGCAGCGATCACCGATCACGGCGTGATGTACGGCGTTATTGATTTCTACCGTGCGGCGAAGGCTGTCGGGATCAATCCGATCATCGGGTGCGAGGTTTACGTCGCGCCGAATTCGAGGTTTGACCGGGAGATCGGCGGCGGAGATGAACGGTATTACCATCTGGTGCTGCTTGCGGAGAATAATCAGGGGTATGCGAACCTGATGAAAATCGTCTCGAAGGGCTTTGTCGAAGGTTTCTATTACAGGCCCCGGGTGGATATGGAGGTGCTTCAGGAATATCATGAGGGGATCATTGCCCTGAGTGCCTGTCTGGCCGGGGAGATCCAGCGTCTCCTGGCAAGGGAGCTTTTTGACGAGGCACGGCAGGCGGCCCGGAAGTACCGGGATACGTTCGGGGACGGGAACTTTTTCCTGGAGCTTCAGGATCACGGGCTTCCCGAACAGAAGCAGGTCAATCAGCAGCTTGTGCGCATGAGCCGGGAGCTGGACATTCCTCTGGTGGCGACGAACGACGTGCATTACACGTATGAGGACGATGTGGAACCGCATGACATCCTGCTCTGCATCCAGACCGGAAAGAAGCTTTCGGACGAGGACCGGATGCGCTATGAGGGCGGACAGTATTTTGTGAAATCGCCGGAGCAGATGGCGGAGCTTTTCCCCTACGCCCCGGAGGCGCTTGAGAACACCTGCAAGATAGCGCAGCGCTGTCATGTCGAGATTGAGTTCGGCGTGACCAAGCTGCCGCGGTTTGATGTGCCGCAGCCTTACACTTCCTGGGAATATCTGAACAAGCTGTGCCATGAAGGACTGGAGCGGCTGTACGGTTCCGCCGGGGAAGCATCCGGGGAGAATGTTCCGGGAGAGTCCAAGCAGCCGGCAGGAAATTCCGCGAAAGAATCCGGGGAGAACGTTCCGGGAGAGTCCGGGCAGCCGGCGGAAAATTCTGCGGAAGGGTCAGATGCTTCGGCATCTTCAAAATGTCAGGGGGAACCTCTGACGACAGCTTCGGGGCAGCAGGAAGTCCCGGCTGGTTCGGAGCGCTCCGGTCAGAAAAAGACGCCGGGACCGGACCTGGACAGTCTGCGGGCCCGCCTCGAATATGAGCTGTCCGTGATCCGGGAGATGGGCTACGTCGATTACTTCCTGATCGTGTGGGATTTCATCCGCTATGCGCGGGAGAACGATATCATCGTCGGACCCGGCAGAGGAAGCGCGGCGGGCAGTCTTGTCTCCTACACACTCGGGATCACACAGCTGGATCCGACCCGGTACAACCTGCTGTTTGAGCGCTTCCTGAATCCGGAGCGTGTGTCCATGCCGGATATTGATATTGATTTCTGCTTCGAGCGGAGGCAGGAGGTTATCGACTATGTGGTGCGGAAATATGGGAAGGAGCAGGTGGCCCAGATCGTGACGTTTGGTACGATGGCCGCGCGCGGCGTGATCCGGGACGTCGGCCGCGTCATGGATATCCCATACACGACCTGCGACTCCATCGCGAAGATGGTTCCGGCGGACGCAAAGCAGGCGGATCCGAATTCTTCGGACAAGAGAATGACGATCCGGCGGGCGATGGAGCTGAACCCGGAGCTCCGCACAAAGTATGAGACGGATGAGCAGGTTCACAGGCTGATCGATATGTCGATGCGCCTGGAAGGACTGCCTCGCCACACGTCGATGCACGCGGCGGGCGTCGTGATCTGCGAAAAGGCCGTGGACGAGTATGTGCCGCTTTCGAGAGCCGCCGACGGCACGATTACGACACAGTTCACAATGACGACCCTGGAGGAGTTGGGGCTCCTAAAAATGGATTTTTTGGGCCTTCGCACCCTGACAGTCATCCAGAACGCGGTGCGTCTTGCCGAGAAGAGCAGCGGACGCAGGATCGATCTGCAGAAACTGGATTACGGCGACAAAGCGGTGTATGACATGCTTTCCACCGGAAAGACAGACGGCATCTTCCAGCTTGAAAGTGCCGGGATGAAGACGTTTATAAAGGAGCTGAAGCCGCAGAATTTTGAGGATATCGTCGCGGGAATCTCCCTGTACAGGCCGGGTCCGATGAACTTTATTCCCCAGTACATCCGCGGGAAAAAGCACAAGGAGCTGATCACGTATGACTGCCCGGAGCTTGAGAGCATTCTGGAGCCGACGTATGGCTGCATCGTCTACCAGGAGCAGGTCATGCAGATCGTGCGTGACCTCGGAGGCTATACGCTGGGCCGGAGCGACCTCGTGCGGCGCGCGATGTCGAAAAAGAAGGCGTCTGTGATGGAGAAGGAGCGCCGTAATTTTGTCTACGGAAATCCGGAGGAAGGTGTGCCCGGCTGTATCTCAAACGGAATCCCGGAGAAGACCGCGAACAAGATCTTCGACGAGATGACGGATTTCGCGAGGTACGCGTTCAACAAGTCGCACGGCGCCGCTTACGCCATGATAACGTATCAGACGGCCTGGCTGAAGTACTATTACCCGGTGGAATTTATGGCCGCGCTTATGACTTCCGTCATAGAAATGCCTTCCAAAGTGGCGGAGTATATCCTGTCCTGCCGGCAGATGGGAATCGGACTTGAGCCCCCGGATATCAATCTCGGGGAGGCGGAGTTTTCCGTGCACGGCAAAAATATCCGCTATGGGCTGTCCGCGATCAAGACGATCGGCAGGCCGGTGATCGACAGTATTGTAGCGGAGCGCAGGCTTGCCGGTCCCTACCGGAACATCAAGGACTTTATCGACCGGACCGTCAGTATGGACGTCAACCGGAAAATAATCGAAAACTTTATCAAGGCGGGAGCGTTTGACTGCCTGGGAGGAACGCGAAAGCAGCTTATGCAGGTTTACGCGGGCGTGATGGAGC
>CANRGB010000168.1 GCA_947630005.1 uncultured Lachnospiraceae bacterium | reverse complement strand
CATAATAAAGAGAATGATGAGATCAGTGAGCATGATATTTTCATGGGGGATCTGCCGCTTATGACCGCGACAGGTACTTTTGTGATCAATGGAGCTGAGCGTGTCATCGTCAGCCAGCTTGTCCGCTCTCCGGGAATTTATTACGCGATTACCCATGACAAGCTTGGAAAGAGGCTGTTTTCCTGTACGGTCATTCCGAACCGCGGCGCCTGGCTGGAGTATGAGACGGACTCCAATGATGTGTTCTATGTTCGCGTGGACCGTACCAGAAAGGTTCCCGTCACTGTGCTTATCCGTGCGCTTGGCGTCAGCTCCGAGGCGGAGATCATAAATCTGTTCGGTGAAGAGCCGAAGATCCTCGCGACGCTTGCAAAGGATTCGACCGAGGATTATCAGGGAGGCCTTCTGGAGCTGTACAAGAAGATACGTCCGGGCGAGCCGCTTGCGGTGGAGAGCGCGGAAAGTCTGATCATGAGTATGTTCTTTGATCCCCGCAGATACGATCTTGCGAAGGTCGGAAGATATAAATTCAACAAAAAGCTTATGCTGCGCAACCGCATCGCCGGCAAGGTGCTGGCCGAGGATGTCGCGGATCCGTCCACAGGGGAAATCCTTGCGGAGGCGGGCATGGAGCTGACAAGGAGCATGGCGGACGACATCCAGAATGCCGCTGTGCCTTATGTTATGATACGCACGGAGGAGAGGAATGTCAAGGTCCTTTCCAGCATGATGGTGGATCTGCGCCATTATGTGGAGGGGGATCCGCGCGCGCTCGGCATCACGGAGCTTGTCTATTATCCGGAGCTTCGGAAGATCCTCGAGGAGAACAGCGATCTCGAGGACCAGAAGGAAGCGATCAGAAGATCCGTGCATGAGCTGATTCCGAAGCACATTACGAAAGAAGATATTCTCGCCTCCATCAACTATAATATACACCTGGAATACGGAATCGGTACGAACGACGACATCGACCATCTGGGCAACCGCCGTATCCGTTCCGTAGGAGAACTGCTGCAGAACCAGTACAGGATCGGTCTTTCGAGACTGGAGCGTGTCGTGCGCGAGCGCATGACGACGCAGGAGATCGAGGGGATCTCCCCGCAGTCTCTGATCAATATCAAGCCGGTGACGGCGGCGGTGAAGGAGTTCTTCGGTTCTTCCCAGCTGTCGCAGTTCATGGATCAGAATAACCCGCTGGGCGAGCTGACGCACAAGAGACGTCTCTCGGCGCTCGGCCCGGGCGGTCTGTCACGTGACCGTGCCGGATTTGAGGTCCGCGACGTGCATTACTCCCACTATGGAAGAATGTGCCCGATCGAGACGCCTGAAGGTCCGAACATCGGTCTGATCAACTCCCTTGCGTGCTACGCGAGGATCAATGAATACGGTTTTGTGGAAGCGCCTTACCGCAAGATCGACAAAACCGATCCGAAGAATCCGCGCGTCACGAACGAGGTTGTCTACATGACGGCGGATGAGGAAGATAACTACCATGTGGCGCAGGCGAACGAGGCCCTCGATGAGGAAGGCCATTTCGTCAGGAAAAACGTATCCGGCCGTTACCGCGAGGAAACGCAGGAATACGAGCGCTCCATGTTTGACTATATGGATGTCTCCCCGAAGATGGTGTTCTCGGTGGCTACGGCCCTGATTCCGTTCCTTGAGAACGACGACGCGAACCGCGCTTTGATGGGATCCAACATGCAGCGTCAGGCGGTGCCGCTTCTGACGACGGAAGCCCCGGTCGTCGGTACCGGTATGGAGGTCAAGGCGGCTGTCGACTCGGGTGTCTGCGTGATCGCGAGGAACGACGGCGTTGTCGAGCGCTCCACATCCAAAGAGATCGTGATCCGGACGGACGACGGTCTGCGCGATGAATACCACCTGATGAAGTTCGTGCGAAGCAATCAGAGCAACTGCTACAATCAGAGACCGATTGTCTTTAAGGGCGAGCGGGTGAAGAAGGGCGACGTGATCGCGGACGGTCCTTCCACGCACAACGGAGAGATTGCTCTCGGCAAGAATCCTCTGATCGGGTTTATGACATGGGAAGGCTACAACTATGAGGACGCGGTTCTTCTGAGCGAGCGTCTGGTCATGGATGACGTATATACATCCGTCCATATGGAAGAGTATGAGGCGGAGGCGCGCGATACAAAGCTTGGACCGGAGGAGATCACAAGGGATGTTCCCGGTGTCGGCGACGATGCTCTGAAGGATCTCGACGAGCGCGGGATCATCCGCATCGGCGCGGAGGTCCGCGCGGGCGATATTCTGGTCGGCAAGGTTACGCCGAAAGGGGAGACCGAGCTGACAGCCGAGGAGAGGCTGCTGCGCGCGATTTTCGGAGAGAAGGCCCGCGAGGTCCGCGACACCTCCCTGAAGGTGCCGCACGGCGAGTACGGAATTGTCGTGGACGCGAAGGTGTTCACGAGAGAGAACGGGGACGAGCTGCCTCCGGGAGTCAATGAGGCAGTGCGTATTTACATCGCACAGAAGAGAAAGATTTCAGTCGGCGACAAGATGGCAGGCCGTCACGGAAACAAGGGTGTTGTCTCCCGCGTGCTTCCGGTGGAGGATATGCCGTTCCTTCCGAACGGACGTCCGCTTGACATCGTTCTGAATCCGCTTGGCGTGCCGTCGCGCATGAATATCGGACAGGTGCTTGAGATCCATCTGAGCCTTGCGGCGAAGGCGCTTGGCTTCAATGTCTCCACGCCGGTATTCGACGGGGCGCATGAAGAAGATATTATGGACACTCTTGATCTGGCGAACGATTATGTCAATCTGGAGTGGGAAGAATTCAAGGCAAAGCATGAGCAGGAGCTGCTTCCGGAGGTCATGGATTATCTGTATGAGAACCGTGACCACAGAAAACTCTGGAAGGGGGTTCCGATCTCAAGAGACGGCAAGGTGAGGCTGCGTGACGGACGTACCGGCGAGTATTTTGACAGCCCGGTCACGATCGGACACATGCATTATCTGAAGCTCCATCATCTGGTGGATGACAAGATCCACGCCCGTTCCACGGGTCCGTACTCTCTGGTGACACAGCAGCCGCTCGGCGGTAAAGCGCAGTTCGGCGGACAGCGTTTCGGAGAGATGGAGGTGTGGGCGCTCGAGGCCTACGGCGCGGCATACACGCTGCAGGAGATCCTGACTGTGAAGTCGGATGATATCATCGGACGTGTGAAGACGTACGAGGCGATCATCAAAGGCGAGAATATTCCGGAGCCGGGTATTCCGGAGTCCTTCAAGGTGCTTTTGAAGGAGCTGCAGTCCCTGGGTCTTGATATCAGAGTCCTGAAGGATGACAATACAGAAGTTGAGATTATGGAGACGGTTGATTATGGTGATACAGACATGCGTTCTGTGATCGAGGGCGACAGAAGATACGGTGACAATAATGAAGAACAGGCTCTTGGAAGCTACGGCTACAGCAGACAGGAGTTTGAGGACGGCGAACTGGTCAGCGTACAGGAGGAGCCGGAGGAAGACAGCCTTAATCTGGATTCCTATTTGGATGGTTACGGTGAAGAGGACTGACTGTAACGATGGAGCGTTGCTGCGTTTGCTCCTGCCAGGGAGCGAACAGCAGCTGGTTTGGAAAGGAGTGTCATCATGCCGGAAACAATGAACAATGAGACGTATCAGCCGATTACATTTGATGCGATCAAGATAGGGCTTGCTTCCCCCGAGAAGATCAGGGAGTGGTCGAGAGGAGAAGTAAAGAAGCCGGAGACGATCAATTACAGGACGCTGAAGCCGGAGAAGGACGGGCTGTTCTGCGAGCGTATTTTCGGGCCGAGCAAGGACTGGGAGTGCCACTGCGGAAAGTACAAGAAGATCCGCTACAAAGGCGTTGTGTGCGACCGCTGCGGCGTTGAGGTCACGAAGGCCAGCGTCCGCAGGGAGAGGATGGGCCATATCGAGCTTGCGGCTCCGGTATCCCATATCTGGTATTTCAAGGGGATCCCGTCCCGCATGGGACTGATCCTGGAGCTTTCTCCGCGTACGCTGGAGAAGGTGCTGTATTTTGCAGGTTATATCGTTCTTGATCCGGGGACAACGGATCTCAAGAAAAAGCAGGTGCTGACGGAGCGGGAATACCAGGAAGCGCGGGAAAAATGGAAAAACGGGTTCCGCTGCGGCATGGGAGCTCAGGCGATCAAGGAGCTGCTTGAGGAGATCGATCTGGAGAAGGAATCCGCGGAGCTCAAGAAAGAGCTCAGGGAGTCCACCGGCCAGAAACGCGCGAGGATCATCAAGAGGCTTGAGGTCGTCGAGGCATTCCGCGAGTCAGGGAACCGCCCGGAGTGGATGATTCTGACGGTGATTCCGGTCATCCCGCCGGATATCCGCGCGATGGTGCAGCTTGACGGCGGCCGCTTTGCGACTTCTGACCTGAACGATCTGTACCGCCGTATCATCAACCGCAACAATCGTCTGAAGAGACTGATCGAGCTCGGAGCGCCGGAGATCATCGTGCGCAACGAGAAGCGTATGCTGCAGGAGGCGGTCGACGCGCTGATCGACAACGGCCGCCGCGGCCGTCCGGTGACAGGCCCGGGCAACCGCCCGCTGAAGTCTCTCTCTGACATGCTCAAGGGCAAGTCGGGCCGTTTCCGCCAGAATCTGCTCGGCAAGCGTGTCGATTATTCGGGCCGCTCCGTTATTGTTGTGGGCCCTGAGCTCAAGATCTATCAGTGCGGTCTTCCCAAGGAGATGGCGATCGAGCTGTTCAAGCCGTTTGTCATGAAGGAGCTTGTCGCGAACGGGACGTCGCACAACATCAAGAACGCGAAGAAAATGGTGGAGCGTCTGCAGCCCGAGGTGTGGGATGTGCTCGAGGATGTCATCAAAGAGCATCCTGTCATGCTGAACCGCGCCCCCACACTGCACAGACTCGGTATTCAGGCGTTTGAGCCGATCCTTGTCGAAGGCAAGGCGATCAAGCTTCATCCGCTTGTGTGTACCGCGTT
>CANRGB010000167.1 GCA_947630005.1 uncultured Lachnospiraceae bacterium | reverse complement strand
GAGGCGGCCCTGATCGACGGCTGCACGCGCTGGCAGATCTTCCAGAAGATCACACTGCCGCTGAGCAAGCCGATCATCGTCTACACGGTGCTGACCGCATTCATCGGACCGTGGGTGGATTTCATCTTCGCGAAGGTCATCTGCCGCGCGAACGCGGACTACTACACGGTGGCAATCGGCCTGTGGCGTATGCTTGAGAAAGAATACATCGATAACTGGTACACCTGCTTCGCGGCGGGAGCCGTGCTGATCTCGATTCCGATCGCCATCCTGTTCATGTTCCTGCAGAGATATTACGTGGACGGCATGTCGTCAGGCGCGGTAAAGGGCTGAGATGGTTTGCAGGCAGTGAGTTGTCGCGCACCTGCGGGTATCTGCCGGACAAAAAGGATACGCAGCTTTGGCTGCAGTATCCTTTTTGCGGTTTACGTGAAAGAAAAAGAAGGAGATTTATGGAGGAGTCCTGAAATGGAACGGCCGGATATACATTGCCAGGAAAGGGAATGATATGAACAGAAGAGAGCTGCATAATTATTATGAGAGTGACAGGTTTAAAACTTCCTGTATTTACAGGGGAGGGGAACTTGGCGCGGTCCATACTCCGGATTTTACGCGGTTTAAGCTGTGGAGTCCGCTGGCGGACCGTGTTTTCCTGAATTTTTATCAGGATGGACAGACAAAGCTGTGTGATTCCGTCGTCATGTCACGCCGGGAAAAGGGCGTGTGGGAATATGAGCTGCGGGGGGACTGTCACGGGATTTATTATGATTTTATTGTGGAGACGGACGGGCGGAAGCAAAGGACCGCGGATCCTTATGCCAGAGCCTGCAGCTGCAACGGCGCGAGGAGCATGGCGGTGGATCTGCGGCGGACGGATCCGGACGGATGGGAGCAGGACCGCGCGCCGGAAAAGACGGAAGAGCAGATTATCTGCGAGGTACATGTAAAGGATTTTTCCAATGACCCGTCGTGCGGGATTCCCCGAAAGTGGCGGGGGAAGTACAAGGCATTCACGGCGGACGGCACGACTCTGAACAATGACGGGGAGCATCCCACCTGCCTTGCTTATCTGAAACGCCTGGGTGTCACGCATGTCCAGCTGATGCCGGTGTTTGACTTCGCGTCCGTGGATGAGAGCGCGGGATCCGATACGGGCAGTGCAGGCAGTGATCCAGACGGCGCAGAAAAAAGAGAACCGTACAACTGGGGCTACGATCCCCTGAATTTCAACGTGCCGGAGGGTTCCTACGCCACGGATCCCTTTCACGGGGAGGTGCGGATCCTGGAACTGAAAGAACTGGTCATGGCGCTGCACCGGGGCGGCATCCGCGTGATCATGGATGTGGTCTACAACCACACGTACAGCAGGGATTCCTGGTTTGAGCGGACAGTTCCCGGCTACTATTACCGCCGCGGGGAAGACGGCACCTGGTCGGACGGCTCCGCCTGCGGCAATGATTTTGCAAGCGAGAGGGAAATGGCGGCGGACTATATCCTGGAATCCGTGTTATACTGGGCGGAAGAGTATCATATCGACGGCTTCCGCTTCGATCTCATGGGACTGCTGGATACCGCTTTGATGAACCGGATCCGGCATGCTCTGGACGAGAAATTCGGATTCGGCGAGATTCTTCTGTACGGAGAACCGTGGCGGGCCGGTTTCTCCGAAATGGGAGCGGGCAGTATTCCCTGTCTGAAGGAAAATCTGTGCCTTCTTGACGAGGGGATCGGCGTTTTCTGCGACGCGACGCGGGATGTGATCAAAGGGCATGTGTTTCAAAAGGAAGTGCCGGGTTTTGTCAACGGAGGACGGGGACTGGAAGCGGATATCCTCCGGGCCGTCCGCGCGTGGACGGATCATCCGAATGAGGAACGTGCGAAGATGGCCATGAAAGAAAATATGGAATTTCAGGCAAAATCTCCTTCGCAGATCATAAATTATGTCTCCGCGCATGACAACCTGACGTTGTGGGACAAGCTGATGGTCACGCTGAAACCGGGAAAATCCTTTATAGAGTATGACAGGGATGTTGTCCGCGCAAACAAAATGGCGGCCGCCGTCTGCTGTACCTGTCAGGGGAGATTATTTTTTCTCCTGGGAGAGGAAGCGGCCAGGACAAAGCGCGGGGATGAAAACAGCTACCGGTCGTCCCCTGCTGTCAATCAGCTCGACTGGCGGAGGATGTACGATTACGGGGAACTGATGGAGTATTACAGGGGACTGATCGCGTTTCGGAAACAGATGCCCGGACTGTGTGATAAATCCGCCGGGGCGGGAAAGCGCATCTTTGACGAGGAGGTTTCGGAGCCGGGATGCGCGGGGTTCTGTGTGGACAACCGGGAGCATGAGCGGTGGGATATGCTTGCCGTGCGGTACAACGGCACGCAGGAGGAACGGGAGACTGCGCTTCCTTTCGGCGAGTGGGATCTGCTGATTGACGGGGACGACAGCTGGCGCTGGGCAGAACCGCAGATGAAAAGAAATTCTGGTTCATGGGAGAGGAAGCGGGAGGAAACGGGGCTCCGGCAGGGCAAAAAAACAGTCAGGACCGCGCCGGTATCCGTGACGGTATTCGGCAGGAGGGCGGAAAAATGAAATTTATTTATGGGAGAAGCAGCTGGGAGGATGGCTGGCGCGGGGAAGAGAACTGTTACCTGCTGACAAACGGACTGGGCGGATTTTCCTCCGCGACGATGATCGGTTCGAGCGCGAGAAACGATCATTCTTTTTTCATGGCCTGTACAAAGGCGCCGAACCATCGGTACAGCATGATACACCGGCTCGAAGAGATCCTGGAACTGAACGGGAGCGAGATACATTTGTCGAGCCAGAAATATACGGATGAGGCGAGAGATGAAGAAGGCTGCCGTTTTCTTGATGGCTTCTGTTTTGAAGATTATCCCAGATGGCTTTTTCATGCGGACGGCGTGGAGATTGAAAAAGAGATCGCCATGAAACAGGGCGAAAACAAGATCGCCGTCCGGTACCGGATAGAGAACCGGACCGCCGGGGAGATTGTTTTCCGGGTGATTCCGCATCTTCAGTTCTGTCCCAAAGGGAGACAGCCGCAGAAAGGGCAGGAGTTTGTGTTCAGGCGGAAGGCGGGGCAGGAAACAAAAAGGCCGGAGGGCGCGTGCGCAGAGAGCCGGAATCCGGATGATTTCTGCGGCGGGGAATTTGCGGCCGCGTCAAACGGGCTGGAGCTGTATTTTTCCACGAACGGAACGGTTCATTCGTTTCCTGCCAGGTTTGTCTCCGGACTGTACTATGCGTATGACGAGTGTGACGGGAGAGATCCGGTGGGGAATACGTACGTGAATCATCAAACGGAAAAGAAAGCGGCGGCGGGGGAATGTGTGTCGCTGGAGATCGTGTACTGGATGAATCCGGACGGATCGGATTTGGCGGGCAGCGGGTTTGCGGAGGCTTCCGGAATTTTCAATGAGGCGGTGCGGTACAGGGAAGAACTGGCGAAGACCAGCGGTCTGCAAAGTGAAACGGCCCGCGTGCTGGCAAAAAGTGCCGGACAGTTTGTGGCGGAGCGCGAATCTGTCGGGGGGAAGACGATTCTGGCCGGGTTCCCGTTTTTTGAGGACTGGGGCCGGGACACCATGATCGCCGTGGCCGGCTGCTGCATTTCCACGGGACAGTTTGAGACGGCTAAAAGCATTCTCCGGACCTTTGCCGCTTACTGCAGAGAGGGGCTGATGCCGAATCTGTTTCCTGAGGGAAAAACTGATCCGATGTACAATACGGCAGACGCGTCTCTGCTGTTTATCAATGCGGTATATCTGTATTATGAAAAGCAGGTAAGCCAGGCCGCCTGCCGCAGGAATCCGGATCCGGACGGTCCTGCCGCAGATCTGTCCGGCGCGGGTGTCCGGCCGCCCCGTTCTGTCGGCAAAGTCTGTCCGGGAAAAACGGCCGGCCTGGATTTCGTCAGAGAGATGTGGCCGGTGATCTGCGAGATCATTGACTGGTATAAGCGCGGAACCGCGTTTGGGATCCATATGGAGGACGACGGACTTCTTGCGGCGGGCCAGGGGATGGATCAGGTCACCTGGATGGACGTGCGGATTAACGACATTCTTCCGACGCCGCGCCACGGGAAGCCTGTCGAGGTGAATGCGTACTGGTATAACGCACTGTGCGTGGCCGGACTGTTCGGACGGCTGCTGAACCAGGCGGAAACCGGGCCGGAGATCCGGGAGTATGACGCTCTGGCCCAGAAGGCGGGAAAGTCTTTCCAGGAAAAATTCTGGAATGAGGAGGCCTCCTGTCTGAAGGACGTCCTGTCCGGGACCGATGCGGACGGGCAGATCCGCTGCAATCAGATCTGGGCGGTCTCCCTGCCGTTCTGCGCTCTTGACGCCGTACAGCAGAAAAAAGTCGTCGATACCGTCTTTGAAAAGCTGTACACGCCGTACGGACTCCGGACGCTTGCAAAAGAAGATCCCGAGTTTCATGGAAAATACGGCGGATCGCAGCTGAAACGTGATCTGGCATACCATCAGGGAACCGTCTGGGTATTCCCGCTGGGGGCTTATTATCTTGCCTATTTGAAAACGGAGCGGTATTCCAGCAGGGCCCTGGAGACGGTCAGGCGGCAGCTTGAACCTCTGGAGAGCGCTCTGCGCGAGGGCTGTATCGGACAGCTTCCGGAGATTTATGACGGAGAGTTTCCGTCGTTTTCCCGCGGCTGCTTTGCACAGGCCTGGAGCGTGGGGGAGATCCTGCGCGTGTACGAAGCGCTGGAAGCGCATGGAATATTCGTGCGGCCGTAGCAGCGGATGTCTGGGCGGACGCTTGGGCAAAGGAGCGTTCTGTATCGGGGGCCGCACAGCAGAGCGCCGGCGTCGTTACGGCTTTGGGGCGCGGACCGCGGCGTTTCGGAACCGCGGTTGACAGACGATATGCGCTGTGGTATGGTGAATCCTGGGAGGCGGACTGCAGATCCGCATCAGCGGAAGGAGTCTGCTTTTGATCCGTCAGGCGTTTCGCGGGGAGACGCCTGAGTCCGGAACGGAAACGGTCCGCCAAAGCCCGTAAACCCCGCGGGGGAAAGGAGTCTGACACATATGAAATACGAGAATTATATTTTTGATCTGTACGGAACGCTGGTGGATATCCATACGGATGAGGAAAGCATGTATGTATGGGAGAGAATGGCTCTGATCTATGGTTATTTTCAGGTGTGG
>CANRGB010000166.1 GCA_947630005.1 uncultured Lachnospiraceae bacterium | reverse complement strand
GGCAAAACAAGAACTGACTTCGCATAACTATTGGCTTCACATAACATCGCTTATGGAAAGCTTTCCATAAACGGTGACAGAATGCATTTACCAAACCTTCCCGAAAAGCAGCCCAGTCAAATTCCGGAATTGGAATCCTAAATAATCCATACTCAGTCTCCCTTTCCGGATTCCAGGCTTTGACATATGTCTCATAGTTCTCAAATAATTCAAGAAGCGGCTTATTACTATCCTCATTCATACGGACAGCTGTTCCTTCCAGAACCTGAAATGTCGATTTTGCTGTTGGTATCAGTTCCGCAATACGTTCTTCTTTTCCAATTAAAAGCATACCCGTTACCGTTGGAACATATTTACCGGCAACATTTGTAATAAGACGTAATGCAATATCCAATTCGTCATCCGATAAAGAAAGCAGAGTTTTTTCACCGCCTGGTCTATTCTGAATAATCCGGCGAAGTCTAACCCGCTGATTTGGATCCAGGTCATCTAAAGCAGCTCCTGCCAAAGGTTGAGCAGAATAATCAAGCATTCCCAATTCTGCAAGACGAGATGGAATTTCATATGAATACATTGGTATTACTTCCGGACTTCCATCAAGTTTAATACGTCTCCTCAATATTTTTCCCGATGCGGTAGATACCACGCCCCGGCTTCTTGGCACTTCAATTTTCAGAACATCCTTATCTTCTTCAGTAATTATTTCTGCCCTTACAGCTATGGGCGGGACAGTGCTGTTTGCAATCAGTGCAGTTACACCTATGGGATCCTCATGTTTTTTATGAACACCGGTAATTGATCCGTTATCTTCAACTCCCAGAAACAGAAATCCTCCGGACGTATTTGTCATTCCAACAATCTCTTCGATAAGATCATGATCTGAATAGCATTTTAAATCACTTTTGAATTCAATGTCTAAGCTCTCCTCTTTAGGAATTGTACGCATTTCAATCCCTCCGATCTTTTAATTCAAATATAGTATAACTCATTTTAACTCGTTTGTCGAGTTAAATTTATTTTTTAACTCGTCATTATGAATTAAAAACGAGTTACTTACTTATTTAAATATATTCTGCACCCTGACAGATTTATTCACAATGCACGGTTACATTGCCGCCGAGACGAGGGTACAGTTATCGGATTGGACAATCCATCAGATTTTCCAGACAGTGAGTGGAAAATCTCCGGATAGGGCTTATACTGCTGCCAGTTCTTTTGCCAGACTTTTCGCGATTCCACTCATGACTGCTCCTCTGCTTTCCGGACAAACAGGTCATACGTTCCATCTCCATTATCCTTTAATTTCAGGATCTGATGCCCTTCGTCCTTCATGCTCCTCGGGACATTCTGCGCCGGTTCGCCGTCGTTCATGTGAATGGCAAGCACCTGCCCGCCGTCCAGTTCCTCCAGCGCCACCTTTGCCTTCACAAAAGTTACCGGACATACAACGTCCGTAATATCTACCGTACCGTCAACCTTGATTTCTTCAGCCATCAGTATGTCACCGCCTCCATGATTTTTCCCTTCAGTGTGTCGGCTCCCACTCTGTCGAGCGTGAATTTAAAGCGTTCTCCGGGCTTTGCGTACTCGTTAAAGAAGTTCAGCGCGGCGTCGCAGACGCGAAACAGCGTTTCCTTGTCCCTGATAAACGAAACAAGCTCCGTTCCCTGGCTGATTGTGTTTCCAAACAGACCTCCGAAGTACACAAAGTATCCTTCTTCCGTGTCATATGCGTCCGCCGGGCAGGAATAAGCGCAGCGCCCGCAGTTATTGCATTTTTCACGCTCGATCCGGATCTTCCCGTCCTGCGTGGAAACAGCTCCCGTCCGGCAGACTTTTTCGCAGACGCCGCAGGAGATACATTTTTCCTCCACCCAGCTGACCTCGACCCCGCCTTTGATTCCAAGATCATTCTCCTCGGCCTTCAGGCAGTTGTTCTGGCATCCGGTCACCCCGAACTTGAATTTATGCGGAAGCTCCCGTCCAAAATACCGGTCGCTCAGTTCTTTTGCAATGGCCTCCGAATCGATGCAGGCGTTCGGACAGACCTCATTTCCCTGACAGGCCGTCACCGTCCGGACTCTCGGTCCGCAGACGCCGGGCGCGATGCCCCCCTTTGGCAAGGGCTTTTTTTACAGCGTCAATATCCTCAATATTGATAAACGGGATTTCAATTCCCTGCCTGGACGTCAGATGAATATACCCATGTCCATAAGCGCTGGCAACGTCTGTCACAGCCGCAAGCTGCTCTGCCGTAACCTGGCCGCCGACAACTCCCAGCCGAAGAGAAAAATATCCTTTTTGTTTCTGGCGCATAAAACCGCCTTTTTTCAGTGTCGCATAATCGATTGCCGCCATGTTTATCCTCCTTTTCTTTATTCCACAATCTCCAGTTCTTCCTCCGCGCTGACTCCGTCTTCCACATGAAAGGAACGCAGAACAGGCCTGTCCCTCTCCATCAGGGAGAGGATCAGGTAACTGGCATTTTTGTCAAACGCAAGCCGGATATCCTCATCCGAGGATCTTGACGGCGATTCCGGATGGGAATGCCAGTTTCCAAGGGGTTTTAAGCGCAGCGTACGCATATCTTTTACTGCCGCAAGCTGCTCCTTTGGATCCAGCGCAAAATGTTCGTTCGAGTGATCGGCATTTGTCAGCAGGTATACCTTTTCAACTTTTCTGACTGTGCCGCCTTTTCTTTCCTCCTCTGTCCCGGCAATCAGACCGCAGGCTTCATTGGGAAGCTCCGAGACCGCATGGTTCAGAATTTTTTCGTAATCCTCCCGTTTCAGCAGTACTTTCACAGTTTTCCTCCTTCTGGCCTACCCTCTTTGACAGAGCTCGCACACCGCCTGCTTATAATCGATCAGCTCCGTGATCGTCGGGTGATCCCCGCAGACCGCGCAGTTACAGTCGCGCTTCGGAAGCCTGATTTTGTGGAATTCCATTTTCAGCGCATCGAAAGTCAGAAGATTTCCCACGAGCAGTTCCCCTGTCCCGGTTATGTATTTGATCGCTTCGAGCGCCTGCAGGCAGCCGATCACGCCCGCCATGGCCCCGATCACACCTGCCTGCTTGCAGGTCGGTACGGCGTCCGCTGGAGGCGGATCCTTGAAAACGCACCGGTAGCAGGGGCCTTCTCCCGGAATGACCGTCATAAGCTGTCCTTTAAACCGGATAATTCCGGCGTGACAGTAGGGCTTTTTTGCCATGACGCAGGCGTCGTTGATCAGAAACTTGGTCGGGAAATTATCCGTGCCGTCGAGGATAAAGTCATATGTTTCAACCAGGCTCAGGATATTCTCACTGGTCATATACTCGTGATACGTTACAACTTTTACATCCGGATTGATATCCTCCATGGTTTCCCTGGCGGACTGCACCTTCTCTTTTCCAAGGTCTTTCGTCGTATGGATCACCTGTCTCTGAAGGTTTGAGAGATCCACAACGTCCGCATCCACAATTCCGATCGTGCCAATGCCCGCCGCGGCCAGATACAGAGCCGCCGGAGAACCGAGACCCCCCGCGCCGATGATCAGAACCTTCGCGTTCATCAGCTTTCTCTGTCCTTTTACGCCGATTTCCTTCAGGATCATATGTCTGGAATACCGCTCCAGCTGTTCATTCGAGAATGCCATCTTTCTTCCCTCCCGTGATTTCTGATTTCTGTGCTCCGCCGCCCATAAAGTAGAGAAACTCAACGACGTCCCCTTCTTTCAGTTTCGTCGTCTCAAACTGATCTCTGTCCAGAAATTCTTCATTGACAGATACGGTAACATACTCCGGGGTCTCGACATGTTCCTGTTCGATCAGCTCCGAAATACTCAGTTCATCCTTTACATTTTTCTGTTCTCCTGCCACTGTAATAATCATGATCCTTCTCCTTTTTCTATTTATTTGATATCCGGGTCGAAAGGTCATGCATTCCATGTTCACATGGAAAAGCATGACACTGAGACCCCAAAAACACCGAAAAGAAGCCATTTTTCATGGAAAAATGTGCGGATTTGAGGTGTTTCATTGTTTACGTGCATTGACTGCCCTGACAAAATCAGAAATCAGATCCTCTGCATCCTCGATTCCTACACTGACCCTGACTGTATCCTCGTACACGCCTGCGGCTTCTCTCTGCTCTTTCGTGCTCTGAATATACAGCGTGGATGCCGGATGTATGACAAGCGTCCTCACATCCCCTATACTGGTAGCTTTTACCGCATAATGAAGCGCATTGATAATCCCGAACGCCTTTTCCCTGGAACCGGCCCGGAAAGTCAGAATCCCTCCGCCCATTTCATTCAGCTGGCAAAGCGCCAGATCCCTGTACCGGCTTTGAGGAAGCAGCGGATAATTTACCTGAATTTCCGGGATCTGATCCAGGGCCTCCGCCAGTTTTTGCGCATTCTGACAGATCTGCTTCATCCGAAGGCCGAGCGTCTCAAGCCCTGTCACATTCAGGAAAGCCGTGACTGGCGTCATACAGCCGCCCACATTTTCACCCAGACCGGTCCGAAGCCGCACAGTATAGGCTGCCTTTCCAAACGCCTGATATCCATCGAGTCCCCGGAATTTTCTAAAATCCCACGGGAATCGGCCGCCATCGATGATTACTCCGCCGATCGCGCTTCCGCTTCCATTGATATATTTTGTCGTCGAATGTATGACAATATCTGCGCCAAGCGCGATCGGATTTACAAGAAAAGGAGTCGCTGTCGTTGCGTCAACAATCAGCGGAAGCTTGTGCCCATGCGCGAAATCCGCGACAGACTGGATATCCATAATTTCCAGTCCCGGATTACTGATGACTTCTCCGAAAATTACACGGGTACGCTCTCCAAGCAATGGTTCCAGCTCTTCCGGCGTCATATGCCGGACATACTTTGTCGTAATCCCCAGCTTCTCCAGATCTTTGAACAGATCAAAACTTCCTCCGTACAATCCTGCCGACGCGATGATCTCATCTCCGCTGCAAAGAAAGTTCAAAAGAGAAAGCATGATTGCCGTCATTCCCGAAGAGCAGGCAATTGCGGCACTTCCGCCTTCCATCTCACTGATCCGCTGTTCAAACGCCGTTACCGTGGGGTTTGCGACTCTGCTGTAGGAATACCCTGCGGCTCTGTGGTGGAATACCCGATCAAGTTCTTCCGCCGTGTTATACCGAAATGCGTTTACCTGGGCTATGGGAGGAAGCGTCGCGCCTTCCGCATACCGTTTCACGGCCGTTCCGTGAAGCAGCTTCGTGTTAAACTCCATCTTCATCCCTCCTCCCTGCTGTGGGTAGTGTCAAAAGCTACCTGTTTTTTTGTTGCAAAATATAATAAAAACCTTGATTTTAAGGGAAATCTGCAA
>CANRGB010000165.1 GCA_947630005.1 uncultured Lachnospiraceae bacterium | reverse complement strand
CTCTGATGTTCGTACAGGGCCAGCCGTGTGTGGAGCAGGAAGCCGAGGTCATTCTTGATCCCCATATAAACGGCGTCCTCCAGGGTGTAGACGGCAAGCTCACCGGGATCGTCGTGGCAGGTTCCGCTGACCGCGTTGTAGAGGCTCAGGAGAGATTCTTTTTCGCGGAAGACCAGACGGAACACACCGTCCTTGAAACACCGGTTCATATTGGGGAGAATGGTTCCATCTCCGTTTGGCGAAAGAGAAGCGGAATCACTGACCGCTTCCGGAATGCCGTCCGGCAGAATAGAGAAGGGATCATTTTCCATTTCTGAAATGTCGTCCGGAACAGAAAAGAATCCATTGTCCTCTGCCGGAATACCGTCTGATGGAGCAGGAGCCCGCGCGGATTCATCCGCCAGGAAAGGTTCCTGATATTCTGTCTGTTTTTTGTTGTCTGTTTTGCGTTGTTTCAAGATTCATTCCTCCTTATTTTATCAGTAATGACAGACAATTACAAGTGTGTTGTGGTGAAAAAACGGATGATCCGCATGAAATGTAATATAAGATTTAATAGATAATAAAATGATATAGATTTAACATTAGACTATTTGTTATACGAACCATCAGAGGTATCATAACATATATTTATGACCTTGTCTATATTAATTTTGATTTTTCAGATGAAAATATCTGCTGAAAAGGAGGCGGGGATCCAGGAAAAGCCATCATAAGTATTTTAAAAGAAAATAAGGAAATCATGGAAAAAGCTGTTGACAAAGCATGCGATGTGTGGTAAACTACAGATCGTTGTGGACGATGAATAAATTTAAGAAAGATTTGCGCGAGTGGCTCAGAGGTGGAGTATCGCCTTGCCAAGGCGAGGGTCGCGGGTTCGAATCCCGTCTCGCGCTCTCAGAACACTAATCAATGGTTATGTTGGTTAGTGTTTTTTTGTCTCATGGGAAACGAAGAGACTGAAGGGCTTTGACAGATGTGCCTAAGTGCATGCAGAGGTACCTAAGGAGGAATATAACATTATGCGCCGCCAATTTACATATCATCCGCGGACAGCGGTAGTAGAGACGGACCGGGGAAAGATCCGCGGCTGTGTCCGCAATGAGGTTACCATATTTAAAGGAATTCCCTATGCGAAGGCCAGGAGGTTTCACGCGCCGGAGCCGGCGGATCCGTGGGAGGGTGTGCTGGACGCTTCCAGCTACGGATATGTATGCCCGCTTCTGGAGATGCCGAAGCCTAACGGAGAGCTTCTTGTGCCGCATCGTTACTGGCTCATGAGTGAGGACTGCCTGAATCTGAATATATGGACGCCGGCCTGCGACGACAAGGCGAGACCGGTTATGGTATGGCTGCACGGAGGCGGCTATGAGGCCGGATCCGCGATTGAGCAGACTGCCTATGAGGGGGAAAACATGTGCCGGGAGGGTCAGGTCGTTACTGTATCGGTCAATCACCGGCTGAATGTGCTCGGGTACTGTGATCTGTCCGCGTTCGGGGAGGAGTATGCGAATTCCGGAAACGCGGGGACGGAGGATCTTGTCGCCGCGCTTCGCTGGATTCATGAGAATATTGCCCGGTTCGGCGGGGATCCGGGAAATGTGATCCTGTTCGGTCAGTCAGGCGGCGGCGCGAAGGTGACGACACTTCTGCAGACGCCGGCGGCCGACGGACTTTACGCGAAAGGCATCAATATGAGCGGTGTGACCGGGCCTTTGCTGGCGGACAGCGTGGGGAGCGGTGAGGAACTGGGCCGCATGCTGATGGAGGAAACGGGGGCCGGCTCGGTGAGGGAACTGGAAGTGATTCCTTATGACGCGCTGGCGGCTGCGTACCGCAAGGTGCGTCCCGTACTTGCGGCGGCTGGAAAGAACGCGGGCGGGACGCCGCACCCTAATGAATTTTATGCGGGGGATCCGGGGGTCTGCGGCTTCCGGAAGGAGACTGCCCATATTCCGATGCTGGTGGGGACCGTATATGGCGAGTTTTCATCGTTTGCGCCGGGCCTTGTGGATGTCCGTGATATGTCGGAGGAGGACGGGGCCGAACTTGTGAGAAAGCTTTTCCGGGAGGAAGCGGAGCTGTCCGCAGCTTCCACATGTGCGAAAGGAATTGGGGCGGAGCTGTTCACAGATTCCGGATGTGCAGAGGAGCCTGAGACGGAGCTGCCAGTGGATCCTGCCTGTACGGAGAGATCAGAAGCGAAGCCGTCCGCGCACGTAAAGCATGACGGCACGGAGGCTGCCGAAACGCTTCTCTTCCTATTTAAAGAGGCGTATCCAAACCGGCATCCGGCGCAGCTTCCTCTGCTGGATTTTACGTTCCGGCTTCCGACACAGCAGTATATCCGGGCAAGGAGTGCACTCAACCGCTGTACCTGGTCCTATCTGTTCAATCTGGATCTGCCGGTGGACGGCGGACGCACGCCGTGGCACTGCGCGGACATTCCTTATGTGTTTCATAATACGGAGCTGGTCCCCGTGACCTGGGAGGAAGGGGTGACGGAGCGGATCGAGGCGGAGATCTTCGGCGCGGTCATGGCGTTTGCCCGGACGGGCGATCCGAACCACAGCGGGATTCCGGTGTGGAAACCCAGCGCTCCGGGGGAGGAATGGACGCTGCTCATTGATAAAAAGACGGAAGTCCGCTGTAATCACGACGCGGAGCTGATTCCGCTTTATGCGAAATATATGGGCCCTGTTTTTGCGCGGAACTGGGAGAAAGAGAATGTGGCGCATTAAAATTTATGGTAGCATTTCCCTTTTCTTTATAGTAAAATAAATGGAACAATGTCTGCGGGCCGGCAGGCCGCGGCAGAAATCAAATAAAGGAGGCACACCGATGGCAAAAAGAGGCGGTTTCCCGGGCGGCATGCCCGGCAATATGAACAATCTGATGAAACAGGCGCAGAAGATGCAGAAGCAGATGGAGGAGAATCAGAAGGCGCTTGAGGAGAAGGAATTTACTGCATCTGCGGGCGGCGGAGCGGTGGAGGTCACGATCTCCGGGAAAAAGGAAGTCATAAAGGTAAAGCTTTCCGAGGAGGTTGTGGATCCGGACGACATTGAGATGCTGGAGGATCTGATTGTGGCGGCAACGAATGAGGCGCTCCGCAAGGTTGAGACGGAAGCGGCGGCCGTGATGTCGAAGCTGACGGGCGGTCTTGGCGGCGGTCTGGGAGGATTTGGATTCTGATGGATTATTACGGGAGTCAGATGTCGGAGCTGATTGAGCAGCTTTCGTCTCTGCCCGGGATCGGATCGAAGACGGCGCAGCGGCTGGCTTTCCACATCATCCGGATGCCGAAGGAGCGTGTGGAACAGCTTTCCGCGGCGATGGTGAACGCGAGAAACAATGTCCGGTACTGCCGCGAGTGCTGCACGCTGACGGATCAGGAGCTCTGTCCGATCTGCAGCAGCCCCGCGCGGGACAAGAGGACGATCATGGTCGTGGAGAGTACGCGGGATCTGGCCGCGTATGAGCGGACGGGCAAGTATGACGGCGTGTATCACGTTCTGCACGGCGCGATTTCCCCGATGCTCGGAGTCGGCCCGTCGGACATCCGGCTGAAGGAGCTGATGCAGCGCCTCCAGGGGGATGTCGCGGAGGTGATCATCGCGACGAACTCGAGCCTCGAGGGGGAGACGACAGCCATGTACATCAGCAGGCTGGTCAAGCCGACGGGCATCCGGGTGAGCCGTATCGCGAGCGGCGTGCCGGTGGGCGGAGATCTGGAATACATCGATGAGGTGACTTTGCTGCGGGCGCTGGAGGGACGCGTCGAACTGTGAGAGTCCGTAAAGAGAAATATCCGGGCAGGCAGATCAGAGATGCATCCGAACGAAAACGATGAAACTGTGAGTGCCGGAATGCAGACGGATCGGAGACACATCCGGACGAAACCTGAGGAACCGCAGGCGCCTGCATGCGAACTAACGCGGGACATTCCCGGCGCGCAGACGGGCCGCGTTCCGCCCGGCCCCGCGGGGGGAATACTGCGGTTCCGGAACGGATTGTATTAAAAAAAGTGCAATATTTAGCGGAAAATCCCGACATTTTCCTTGCATTTGCCGGGGTTATCCTGTATACTGAAAAAGCTGTGACATTGATAGCGTTGAAGCGCGAGGTTGCCGCATGCTCCTGACTACACAGGCCATGCGGGTTTTCCGTGGAGCGAATGTCATGTTAGAAAACTGGCGACAAGTCACTGTACAAAAATAGCAGGCGAAGCGGGAGGAAACTGCCCGGTTTGCAAAGGTAGTGTGTGGTCTGTGAGGGCGCATGACACACACGGAAGAGTGTACAGTCACCACTTGTCGTACTGAACAAAAGTGCGAATAAGGAGGCGGCTTTTTTTATGGCAAGTCAGGTTATGAGAATTACTTTAAAGGCGTATGACCATCAGCTGGTGGATGCATCCGCGAAGAAGATCGTTGAGACAGTGAAGAAGACTCACGCGGAGGTGAGCGGTCCGGTACCCCTTCCGACCAAGAAGGAAGTGGTCACGATCCTGCGTGCGGTGCATAAGGACAAAGATTCCAGAGAGCAGTTCGAGCAGAGAACTCACAAGAGACTGATCGATATCATCGCTCCGACCCAGAAGACGGTGGACGCGCTGTCCAGACTGGAAATGCCGGCAGGCGTCAGCATTGACATCAAGATGAAGAAGAAATAAGTTTCATGGCACAGGTAGCAATCCTAATCAGGTTGATATAGAAGCAACGAGAGGGAGCATCGCGGTCCGGACGGACTGCGGTCAGCTGGTTCCACTTATATCATTCTCTGTTAACTAGGATGATCGCCGGGGGCGATCCGCTGTAGAAAAACAGGAGGTAAAAGAATGAAGAAAGCGATTTTAGCAACAAAGGTCGGAATGACTCAGATCTTCAGAGAAGACGGAGTTCTGACTCCGGTAACTGTTCTTCAGGCAGGTCCGTGCGTGGTTACGCAGGTCAAGACCGCTGAGAATGACGGTTACAGCGCAGTGCAGGTTGGTTTTGTCGACAAGAGGGAGAAGCTTGTGGCAAAGCCGCAGAAGGGTTCCTTCGACAAGGCTGGCGTTTCCTACAAGAGGTACGTCAGAGAGCTGAAGCTTGACGATGCTGAGACCTATACGGTTAAGCAGGAGATCAAGGCGGATGTGTTTGCGGCAGGTGACAAGGTTGATGTGACCGCGGTTTCCAAGGGCAAGGGCTTCCAGGGCGCGATCCGGAGACATGGTCTCCACAGAGGACCTATGGCGCATGGTTCCAAGTATCATCGTCATGCCGGTTCCAACGGCGCATGTTCTGATCCGAGCAGGGTTTTCCCGGGCAAGAAGATGGCAGGACATATGGGAAACAAGCAGGTGACTGT
>CANRGB010000164.1 GCA_947630005.1 uncultured Lachnospiraceae bacterium | reverse complement strand
AACGTATCGGTGGATCATGAAAGGACCGTCACCGTACCGGTGGATGAGGATACCGGGGATGGGTTTGTGGTTTCCTCAGTCACCAGAACGCCGTTTGAACTGCTGGTGGAAAGCAATGCTGCCGCTCTCGGAACGGACGCGGTCCTGCAGGTGCTGGACGCGGACGGCAGGCGTATGACGACCGGCCGCAGCGGCGGTACCGATAATATGCTGGCGATCGATGATCATGACGTTTCCAGAATTGATATTTACTGGGTTGCGTGGGATGATTTTGAAGGAAAGAAGATCAAGGGCAGTTATTTTGACGAGCACGAGACAAACGAGGACGGACAGACGCTGAAGGAGGTGCTTGACGACTGCAGCCTCTATCACCGGGAAGTTGTGATCGGGGAATAATCATAAATATCATGCGGAAGAAGTCATTTCCGTTCCGGACGCTGATTCTTCCGGCCGGACAGAAGAAAGTTTTCCCGCCTGTCCGCCCTATGGCCCGCATGCTGTGTCTGCTGCATGCGGGTCTGTACGTAAACGTAAAATATGCTCCGATTCTATTTGTCGAATAAGAGCCTTTTTGAAAATGTATTTCTGTATTCTGTAGGAGAAAGGCCGGTGACCTTTTTGTAGCAGCGCGAAAAATTATGACTGTCACTGAAGCCTACCTCTTTTGCTTAGGTCTGCTGTGTCAGTTTATCACATTACCGTAATTTGTGTAAATTCCAGATAGTTAGAAAAGGAGACAGATGGGACGGATCAGTAATTTTGGCTATAGAAACGTGGAACTGAAGGACAGTCACTGGAAACAGCAGAGGAGCGGGCTGATCGAGACATATCTGAAGATCGATAATGACGACCTGCTTCATTATTTCCGGGCGGTCGCCGGGATCCCGGACGACAGCTGCGGACTTGTGGGATGGTACGGAGACAACGCGAGCACGTTCGGACAGAAGCTGGGAGCTTTCGTGCGGCTTTATCTGGAAACCGGCGACGAAAGGCTGCGGAAAAAAGCGGTCGCGCTTGCGGACGGCTGGGGAGAGTGCGCCAGAGTGTCGGAAGCGGTGCTCGACGTGAACAGTACGTATGTTTATGACAAGCTGATGGGCGGTTTCCTTGATATGCTCGAATTTCTCCATTACGAGCCGGCGAAGGATTATATCCGGCGGCTTACCGAGAGCGGGGACAGGCGCTTTGACAAAACGATCAGCCGGGACGGGCTTCAGATCATGGAACCCGGGATGATCGAGTGGTATACCCTGCCGGAGCAGCTGTTCCGCGCCTGGATTCTGACCGGCGAACAGCTTTATCTGGATTTTGCGAAGGAATGGGATTACACTTATCTGTGGGAAAAGCTGAAGAACCATGATTTCCGGATCGGTCCGCGCCACGCCTACAGCCAGGTAAACAGCCTCTCGAGCGCGGCGATGGCATACCAGGTGACGGGAGACGAAGGATATCTCGAAGCGATGAAGGCGGCCTACGACGAGATCCTTGCGCACCACACGTTTGCGACCGGCGGCTACGGGCCCGCGGAGTGTATTTTCCCGGATGAGGAAGGATATCTCGGGGATTCCATCCGGCCCGGATGGGATACCGGGAAGCGCCATATGCAGTATCGCAATTTCGGGGACGCGATCTGTTTCCGCGACGACCAGTGGGGAAGCTGCGAAGTGTCGTGCTGCAGCTGGGCAGTGTTTAAGCTTTGCGATTACCTTCTGCGTTTTACCGGCGAGGCGAAATACGGAGACTGGGCGGAGCGGATGCTTTACAACTGCTGCGGGGGGCAGCTCCCGATCACCGATGAGGGCAAGGTCATGTACTATGCGGACTATTTTATGAACGGGGCTTTCAAGTCCGTGGAGGACGGGCGTCTTCATGACAACGGGGCGTCCTTTGAGTGGCAGTGCTGCACAGGCACCTTCCCGGAGGATGTGGCGGAGTACTCGAATATGCTGTACTATTTTGAAAAAGACACGAAGGACGCTCAGAAAGATCAGCCGGACTGCGCCGGTCTGTACGTGAGCCAGTATCTGGCGTCCAGCGTATCTTTCTGCGTGGACGGAGCGGAGTTCACGCTTGAGAACACGAGCTTTTTCCCAAAGGAGAAGCAGCTGCGCTTTGTGATTTCCTGCAGGGAGGCCAGGAGTTTCCCGATCCGCTTCCGCGTTCCGGCCTGGGCGGCGGGGACGAACAGCGTCTGTATCAACGGAGAGAGACAGACAGAAAGAAAGCCGGAGCCGAATACGTGGCTTGAGATTGACCGCCGCTGGGAGAACGGAGACTGTGTTGAGCTTTCCTTCGAGTTTCTGCTGCGCTTTGCGCCGGTCGATGCGTATGCCCCGGAGATCGCTGCGCTCTGCTATGGTCCGCTGACGCTGGTCTGTAACAAGATGACCGTATTTGAAGGGGACATAGAGCGCCCGCAGGACTGGATTGAGCCGGTTCAGAAGGACGGGTACAGCTTCGCGTTCCGCACGAAGCCGGGACATGTCGTTCCGTTTCCGCATCTGACCAGAGAGTTTTATCCGTATTACGAAGTGCCGCAGATGGAGTGGTACTATATGTACAACAGAGTAAAAGCCGAAAACGGCCGGGATTAAATCCGACGGGAACGGCGGCGGTTATCTGTATAAAAATTTGACGGCGGAAAAACACGCCGGGAAAGGGTGGATTATGAATATCGTAAAGGAATACCGGTTTGGAGATATGATGCTGCGCTACATAAGCGATACAGAGAAAAGAGTCGGTCTGATACTGTATCCGGCGGATCGTCCGCTGCCGGACTCCGTGGAAAAGCGCGCGGAGATCGACGCTCTTGTGCAGGTAAAGCTGGTTGGGGACGTCTACATGGGCGCCTATGCGCCCGGAACTACGATGCGTCAGTCGGAGAGCACGATGAGGCTGCGCCTGAAGGAGCAGGAGCTGAAGCGCGACGGGGCAAAGCTCTGCGTCCGGACAATTCTTTCGGACGACCGCGGGTACGAGGCGCGGCATGACGCTGTCTGGGAAGAAGGAGACCGTTTCGTGCGGATGCGCTGTACCTTTGTCAATCAGAGCGAAAAACCGGTACGGCTGGAACTGCTCTCAAGTTTTTCTCTGACGGGGATTTCGCCTTATCTTTCCGGGGACTGCAGCGGGGACATCATGCTGCACCGCCTGCAGTCCCGGTGGAGCCAGGAGGGACGCCTGCTCTCGCAGTCAATGGAGGAGCTGCAGCTGGAATCCTCCTGGGGGCTGGGCGCGGTGCGCTGCGAGCGGTTCGGCCAGGTCGGTTCCATGCCGGTGAATCATTATTTTCCGTTCTTCGCAATAGAGGACACGAAGAACCATATTTTCTGGGGCGCTCAGCTTGCGCATCCGGCGTCCTGGCAGATGGAGGTATACCGGTACGATGAAAATATTGCGGTCAGCGGCGGACTGGCGGACCGGGAATTCGGCCACTGGATGAAGGATCTCGCTCCGGGAGAAGCTTTCCTGACGCCGGAGGCGGTCGTGACGGCAGCGTATCTGCCGCCGATGTCCGCCGCGGGGAATCCGGACGGAGACGTACGGGAGGGCTCCGGCGAAAACGCGCCGGACGGATCTTCCGGGGAAAATCCGGCGAGAGGTTCCTTTGCCGCGTCGGGAGTGGACCGGCTTTGCCAGCGTCTTGTGGAGGCTGGAGAGCGCGCCGCGGACGCCGCGCCTGAGTCGGAACAGCATCTTCCGGTTATATTCAATGAATACTGTACCACCTGGGGATGCCCGTCGCACGAAAACATTGCCGGAATTCTTGAGGCGATCCGCGGGAAAGGGATTGAGTATTTTGTGATTGACTGCGGCTGGTATAAGGCGGACGGCGTTCCGTGGGATATCAGCATGGGAGATTACATCCCGTCAAAGACCCTGTTTCCGGAAGGATTGGGGAAGACCGTACAGATGATTAACGGCGAGGGTATGAAAGCCGGCGTCTGGTTTGAGATTGAGAACGTCGGCCATGCGTCGGACGCGTTCCACATGACGGAGCATCTGCTGAAACGCGACGGAGTTGTGCTGACGACGAACCGCAGAAGGTTCTGGGATATGCGAGACCCGTGGGTGCGGGATTACCTGCGGGAGCGTGTGATCAGAATGCTGCAGAAATATGGTTTTGAATATATGAAGATCGACTACAATGATACGATCGGCATCGGCTGTGACGGCGCGGAATCTCAGGGCGAGGGCCTGCGCCGGAATATGGAGGCGGCGATGGATTTCATTGAGGAGGTTAAGCGGGAGGTTCCGGGCATCGTTCTGGAGAACTGCGCTTCGGGAGGACACCGGCTGGAACCGGGCTTTATGGCGGCGGCCTCGATGGCTTCGTTTTCTGACGCGCATGAATGTGTCGAGATCCCGATCATCGCCGCGAACCTGCACCGCGCGATTCTGCCGCGCCAGAGTCAGATCTGGGCGGTTATCCGCGGGACGGACAGCCTGAAGCGGATCGCGTATTCGGTGGCGAACACGTTCCTGGGACGTATGTGCCTGTCCGGTGACGTCATGAATCTGAGCCAGGAGCAGTGGGAAGTCATTGAGCGGGGAATCGCGTTTTACCGGAAGATCGCGCCGGTCATCAAAAAAGGGCAGACGTACCAGGTCAGCCCACAGATCAGACGGATGCGCCATCCGGAGGGGTGGCAGGGGATTGTGCGCCTCGGCGGAAACGGGGAGGCATACGCGCTGATCCACACGTTCGGCGGAGAGATCCCGGAGACGATCGCGGTGCCGCTTCCGGAAGGAGCGCCGTGCAGGATCGCGGACGCATATTCGGACGGGGAGCCGCAGGTCTGGATCGAGGACCGCACGCTTTACTGCCGGCCCGGCGACAACTGGAGAGCGGCGGCAGTATATCTGAAAGAAGAATAATTTTCCGGATTCTCCGGCACGGCTCTGCGCGGTGCGGGGGAGCGGAAAAAGGGAATCCGCGGGGCGGAAAACGAATGGGATCACCGGAAAATATGGCAGAAAAGGAACTATGCGATATGGAGAAATTACCTTTTGACACCGAATCTAACCATATGGAATTTACACGGAAGGGGTTAATATGGTAGACTAAATATACAGTAATATTGCACATAAAAAATTGGAATTCCAAGGAAAGTATGGCATTTTATGGATGCATATCGCTGAATAAACATGAAAAATGTGCAGAATACACATGATTCGCGAGCCTGCGTACTCTGCTGGAAAGTAATGAAAGGAGAGGAAAATCAAGGCATGAAAAATAAGAAACTGATTGCTGTGCTGTTGTCGTCCGTGATGGCGGTATCGACGTTTGCAGGTCTCGGGACGACGGCGTCCGCGGAAGAGAAGGTTCCGCTGACGGCTCTGTTCTGCTCACATCCGCTGACTCAGGATATCGCGGACATGGAGTGGGT
>CANRGB010000163.1 GCA_947630005.1 uncultured Lachnospiraceae bacterium | reverse complement strand
CCATGAAACTATGTAATCGTTTTTAAAAAGGAGCTTAGCAGATGGTTACAATTACAGATGTAGCAAAAGCAGCCGGCGTATCCACCGCTACTGTCTCACGGGTATTACGAAACAAAGACGCTGTCAAACCCGCAACACGGGATGCGGTGCTTTCCACTATAAAAGAACTGAATTACAAACCAAACGCGCTGGCGCAGCAGATGCGTACCCAGGAAACCCGGACCGTCATCGTGATCGTCCCGGATATCAGCAACACCTTTTTTTCGGATATTCTCTTCGGAATTGAAGAATGCGCCCAGAAATATGAATACCAGATCCTGATCGCGGACATGCACGGGCAGCCCAGGATCGAATCCTATTATTTCCAAGCAATCCAGCAGCGGACTGTGGACGGGATCATCTCCCTTTCCGCAAACGTCGCGAAGAATCTTATGGAGCAGGTGGCGGAGGAATATCCGATCGTCGTGGCAAACCAGTATCTGGAGAACTACCATATTCCAAACGTCACCATCGACAACATCCGCGCGGCAGAAGCCATCACGGAGCATCTGATCCGGCTGGGGCACACACACATCGCCCATATTACCAGCCAGCCCACCACGCTGCTGTACCGCGACCGTTTTAACGGCTATATTTCCGCACTTGCCAAACATAACCTGCCGATCGACCTGGAGCTTGTCCGCTACGGATACTCTTCCATCAACGATGGATATGAGCAGATGAACGTCCTTCTTTCCCTGAACAAGCCTGTCACGGCTGTTTTTGCCGCGGGCGACGTCATGGCCGTCGGCGCAATCAAGGCGTTAAAAGCGGCGGGCCGGCGTGTTCCCGAGGACTGCGCGGTCGTCGGATTCGATGATATTGAAATCTCCAAATTCTGGGAGCCGTCTCTTACCACAGTCCGGCAGCCTAAGAAACAAATCGGCGAGGCATCCTTCCGGAAACTGCTGACGCTGATGCAGAAAAAACCGCTGACTCAAATGCAGGAAATCCTGGATTATGAAATTGTGATCCGGGAGAGCTGCGGCTACCATCTGAACCGACAAGTCCCGCGCAGACAGTAAAACCGCTGACTCCCGCGGCATTCCTCATCCGGTTCCGGCCGATACCGAACGTACCCCCGCGGCGCACGGCACCGCCAGACATATACACACATAAAACGGACCATCGCCCGTGGAAATCAATAAAGGAGGAACCTGATTATGAAATTTGGATGTTTTGGCTTTTCACGCCATCTCACAGAAATACAGTCCGCCGGCTTTGACAGCGCGGAGCTGGATTTCTGCGAACTCACCGACATGGACGACGCGGATTTCTCGGCATTCTTCCGGGAAGCCGCTTCTTCCAGACTGAACTTTGAAGTTTTTTCCGGCCTGCTGCCGCTGTCGGAACGGTTTCATTCCCCGGAATTCAACCTGGATTACTGGCTGGAACATACCGCCAGAGGAGCCCGAAGAGTGAAAGAACTTGGCTGTGTCATGATTCCGTTCGGCGCCGGCAAATGCCGCAGCATACCGGAGGGCGCGGACCCCGCGGCCGCAAAGGAAAAGGTTGCCTCTATTGTCCGCGCTTTTTCCGCCCTGCTTGCGGAATACCGGATTCAGCTGGTGGTGGAGCCGCTTGGTCCTCCCAACTCGAATTACCTGAACACGCTGGCCGAGACAGACGCGTTCCTGAAAGAGGTAAACCATCCGAACTGTTCCGCCATGTGCGACCTGCGCCACATGCACAAATCGGCGGAACCCATGTCCGCGATTGAAGAATACCGTTCCATCATAAAACACGCGCATATCGATTACCCGAGGAAACTGACCCGCTATTTCCCGGCTCCGGAGGATGATTTTGATTATCGTCCTTATTTCGAGGCGCTTCATAAGATCCATTACCAGGGAATTCTGACCGTGGAAGCCACCGCCGTAAAGAAAGATTTCCTGCAGGAAGCGGCCGTCTGCAGAAAATACCTGGAAGAACTGGCTGCAGAATATGAATCTGTCTAAACTTTTATGCCAGGCATGCCCGGCAGCACCATGAATAAAGGGGGAAACTGCGAAATGAAGGTATTAAATTTTGGTTCTTTGAATGTAGATTACGTCTACAACGTAGACCATATGGTTCGGGGCGGAGAGACTCTGGCCTCCGGCGGCATGAACATTTTTCTCGGAGGAAAGGGCTTTAACCAGTCGGCGGCCCTCGCAAAGGCAGGTCTGGAAGTGTACCATGCAGGCCAGATCGGCGAGGACGGCCTTGCGTTTCTGTCCGCCTGCAGAGAGTATGGAATCCACGACGATTTTATCCGAAAAACAGAGGGAAAAGGCGGCCACACGATCATCCAGATCGACAAAACCGGACAGAACTGCATTCTGCTTTACGGCGGAAGCAACCGCACCATCACAAAAGAATTTGTGGATGAGGTTCTCCCGCACTTCGGAAAGGGAGATTTCCTCGTTCTCCAGAATGAGATCAATCTGCTGGATTATATCATCGACGCGGCATATGAGCGGGGAATGATCATCGCGCTCAACCCTTCCCCCATGGACGAGAATCTGGATTCCTGCGACATGAGCAAAATCCGTTATTTCCTCTTAAATGAAATCGAAGGAGCCCAGCTGACAGGAGAACAGGATTTAAGCAAGGTTCCCGCAAAGCTTCTGGAAAAATATCCGGATGCCGGAATCGTGCTGACCCTCGGACAGGAAGGCTCCGTGTACATGGACAAAGAACAGACCGTACGGCAGGGAATCTATCCGGTAAAGGCAGTGGATACGACAGCCGCCGGCGATACCTTTACCGGATATTTCATTGCGGGCATCGCCGCGGGCGATCCCATCGAAAAGATTCTGGATACCGCCGCGAAAGCTTCCGCCATCGCCGTTTCCCGCGAGGGAGCCGCGCCTTCCATTCCCTGCAAAAAGGAAGTGGATGCGTTCCGTTAACAGACATGAACCTGTTATCCGTGCTGTTCTGAATCGGAAAAATAAGTAAGCCGCCCTGTCCTGAAAGACAGCCGGCGGCTCACTTGGCTAAAACCTGGACAGATATTTCTCCTCTCATTCAATCAGCGCCGACGCTCCGGCGCCTCCCGCAGACTTCGCAGCTCAGCCGATCAGAATATATCCTCCGGCCGTCTGCAGATCTGTCATATAAGGCGTCATATAATTCCCGGAAGCGGGCGTCATATGGTGATAGAGCAGCGTGCTCAGGGTGTAGGATGTCATAAAGGTGCTTGAGCCGGGGCTGATGCAGATCGCATGATCCGTTCCGTCCACTCCGACGACCACGATCGCGTGATGAGGATTCCCGAGCTGTCTTCCGTTGTATACATTATTATTTGCCTTGATAATCACAGGTTTCCCCGTCTTCAGATGCTCCCGGATCTCTTTCAGCGCTTCCGCCCGGTCATAGGAATAGACCGCCTTGTTCTCAATCCCCATATTTTTAAGAATAGCAGAGGCGGTGCGCACCGAGATCGCGGTTTTTCCATAGGATTTTAACAGCTCAGCGGCCTCCCCCATCTTCGTGACCGCATACCGTTCGCTGTAAACCGCCGAGACAGGCCCTTCGTGGATATCCTTCGGCGTATAGCTTTTTCCGTATGAGCTCGCCACGATCGCAACGGCCGTCGTGACGCAGCCATGCGACCGGTACCATCCGTAACCGTAGGCCCTCTGCGAGTATGCGTAATAGGTTTTTGTCCCTTCAGCGCTTGAGATCGTGAGTGTCTTTCCGGAGATTTTATACTGCATGACCGACTTGACGATACAGGCTGCCTTTACGCCGTTTTCCGCCGCCGCGACGATCACTGCCGTGCCCTGGGCCCGCGCGGTCACCTTTCCGCTGGCGTCCACTTCCGCGACCTTTGTATTGCTGCTCGCCCATTTTATGGAAGCTCCGGCTGCCTTTTGGGGCGTGACGGACGCCCGAAGATTCACACTGTTTCCCTGCACAAGCGAAACCGAGGTCCGGTTCAGCGTGATCTTTTGAGGCGGAGCGGTCACGCGGACCTGGCATACCGCCTTCTTTCCGTTCAGCGTCTTCGCGATGATTTTTGTCGTACCGTAGTTCACCGCGGTCACTTTCCCGGACGCGCTGACTTTCGCAACTTTCTCATCCCGGCTCACCCACTGAACTTCGGCCGCGGCCGCTTCCTTTGGCAGGATTTTGGCGGACAGAACCGCTGTTTTTCCTTTAAAAAGTGTGAGCGACGTCTTATCCAGCGTAATGCTCCCGGGCAGTTCCAGCACATGCACCCTGCAGACGGCCCGCAGTCCGTTGTCCGTCTCCGCAATGATCCTCGCTGTGCCGCGCCCGGCCGCGGTCACTTTTCCTTTAGAATTTACTCTCGCAACCTTCTCATTTTTGCTGCTCCACCGGATAACCGTATCGGATGATTCCGGACTTATCAGAGCGGACAGCTGTATCTTCTGCTTCCGGAAAAGCGTGACTTCTTTCTGATCCAGGGTGATCGTCTCCGGAAGCTGCTTTGCGTCTTCTGCGTAAGTCCTCACAGACCGGACGTTCATACAGGAAATACACAGCAGAAATCCGATCAGAAACGCGCAGAGAACTCTGCCTGCTCTCCTTTTTTTCATAACATTCTTTTCCATAATACCCTCTTCTGACATCCTTTTCCTCTTCGTCTTTTGTTTCCTGTTTCCTTCCCCGCGGCGCAGATCCTGACTCCTACATCCGGCTGCTCCGCGCGGTAAAGATCGCCACGGAACGCGGCCGCATGATAAACTCGTTATCAATGCGCGCCTCCCAGCCTTCCGGATAGCAGTATCTCCCGTGACCGTCGCCGGTTGTGTTGACGCTCAGATACCAGGACAGCGCCCCGTTCAGATACGGCAGCGTGATCATCACGTCCTCCCAGTAGGCGTTGAGCGCGATGTAAACGATATCATCCTCGCCTTTCTTCGTGTCATACCCTGCAAAGCTGATCGCGAATGTCCGAGCATCACGCGGCAGCTGTGTGCGCTCCGCCGCGACGTCGTGCGCATGAATTGGTTCCATGCCGCACACCGCGTTCGGAAGCTTGTTCCGTATCACCGGATGTTTTTTTCGGTAGGCGATCATAAATTTGAAAAACTCAAACAGCTCGCGGTTCTTTTCAAGCAGCGACCAGTCAAGCCAGGAAATTTCATTATCCTGACAGTAACAGTTATTGTTTCCGTACTGCGTGTTGCCAAACTCGTCGCCCGCAAAGAACATCGGCGCGCCGCGGCTTGCGAGCAGCACCGCGCAGGCGTTGCGGATCATCTGGAAACGCAGCTTCAGCACATCCGGATCGTCCGTCTCGCCTTCCACGCCGCAGTTCCAGCTCCGGTTGTCGTTCGCGCCGTCCGTATTGTTCCAGCCGTTGCCTTCATTATGTTTCTCATTATAAGAGTACAGATCGTACAGCGTAAACCCGT
>CANRGB010000162.1 GCA_947630005.1 uncultured Lachnospiraceae bacterium | reverse complement strand
GGTGATCTTCACACCTGCCTTCTCATTTTTCGCCTTCTTCATCTCCGGTGCTTTCAGCGCGTCCGAGACATACGGAATGTTATTCGCTTTCGCGTATTCTTCTGCCTTCGATCTATATGTCACAGAAAGTTTCAGAGCGTTACTGCCGTAAAACGCATTCTCACCTATTTTTGTCACGTTCTTCCCAATACTCATCGACCGCAGGCTTTTGCACGTATAAAACGCTTTTTCACCGATCTCCTTGAGCTTTTCAGGCAATTTTATCTCCGCCAGGCTGTCGCTGTTCGCAAATGCTTCTCTTTCGATCTTTGTAATGCTTTCAGGGAGGATAACTGACTTCAGGCCATCCATGTTGTAAAAGGTTCTGGCACCGACTGATGTAATTCCATTCTGAACAGCCACAGTATTCACAGTTGAGAAGGACCACGCTCTGATCCTGTCTTTGTAATCCGGCATCTTTCCCCTTCCCGTAATCGTAAACTGAGTCAGAAGCGGGCATTTATTGAATACTCCGCTGTTCATGAGCTGTGTCCCGGCCGGTATGGTCACACTTTGAAGTGTGTCGCATCCATAGAACGCAAAGTCTGACAATTTTTCAACACCGTCGGAAATCTCCACCGTTTTTAATTTCTTGCAGAATTCAAATGCGCGGCCTCCCACTGTTCTGACGCTTCCCGGTATCGTGATTTTTGTCAGGCCGTCACAGCTGAAAAATATTTTTTCGCCGAGCTCGTTTACGCCGTCAGAGATTGTCACCTTCTCCAGTCCGTCACAATCATAAAATCCGTATCCGCCAACCCTGGTCACCTGACCTGGGATAAAAACAGACTGCAGACCATCCATATTATAAAAAGCATACTCCCCAATCTCCGTAATCTCATTTCCAATCACCAGATTTTCCAAAGACGCCCTGTTCCACGGAGCTCTCCTGTCTGTGGCATACGCTCCGATTGCACCTTTTCCGGTAATTGTCAGATCCGCAAGATTCAGACAGTCTGTAAATATATTCCTGTTCGCGTCCGCCGCGCTTATGGGGAACGACACCTCCTTTAAATTGACGCATCCCTGGAACACAAACTCTTCAAGCCCCTTCACCCCATCTTCCATAGTCACTTTTTTGAGTTCAACCGCGTCATAAAACGCCTTTGTTCCGATACTTTTTACCGTGCCCGGAACTGACAGTTCTGTAAGGCCGGTACATTCATAAAACGCATTTTTACCGATTCCGGTCAGATTCTGAGAAAACGCGATTTCTTTTAAGGAGCCGCACCAGGAAAAAGCATAATCTCCGATGGTCTTCAGACTCTGCGGCAGGACTGCCTCCGCCATCTTCGTACAATAATAAAACGCATTTGCACCGATTCCGGTAATCCCTTCTTCGATCACAACTTTCCTGACCTTCTGCGCTTCCCACGGCGACGGATTTTCATCACTGTAATCTGTCATAGTGCCGTTTCCCCGGATAGTCAGCACTCCCTGCCCGTCCAGTGTCCAGGTAAGCTGCTCTCCGCAGATTCCGCTTCCCGGCCATGCTCCCGGCGCACCTGCATCATAATCTCTGTCCGCCATGGGATACTGATAGTTAAAATGCTCTGTGGCATACGACTCTGCGCGGTGATGATCTGTAAAATTCTGCGGACATTTCAGAAAATACCTATAGTTGCGGCCGTTCTGCGCATTTGGCGCATCCCATGTGGCATCAAGATTATAGTAGCGGTTTTCAAGCTTTACGATATTCCATGAATGGTTGGCGCCGCTGATAACCCGTGTGTCAATCCCCTCCTCCAGCGCAATCCTGTAAAATGAATAGGCATATCCGCTGCATACAGAAGTTCCCTGAATCAGCGCGGCATAAGCTGAATGATCCAGATGATAGGTATCGCTCTCCAGATATCTGTGGTCATATGTAATATTTTTGCAGAGATAATCATATATGGCACGGATTTTCTCATAGTCTCCTTTTTCTTCCAGTTTCAAATCATTTATGATTTCTGTGACCTTCTGATCCACAGCTGCTTCCTGCTCTGTGCTTGTATAATATTCTACCGCAAACTGAATGACGCCCGTCCATATCCCCTTATTTACAGTAGATTGTATCCTTGTGTACATACGGGACCAGGTCTGCCGGAGATAATCCCCTTCCGTAGGCTTTCCCGTATGTTTAATAGCCTCATTGAGTATATCGCGGCCCAGATTGGTGTAGCCATCGCTCGAATCCATCCGATAACCGATCTCAAACATTGGTTCCCGCTCTTTCAGTTTCTGGCGTACTTCCGTCCCCGCCATCTCAATGGAAGTGAACTTCTTGTAATCCCCATCCGCTATGGAGACCGCATTTTCCGGAAATATAAGTTCCGGATTCTGAAGAAACACAAAATCCTCGCTGTCAAGTTCTTCCTCAATATCCGGATTGGCATATATGTGGTACTCCACCTGAAGACCGGAGTCTGCATCTTCTTCTTTCCGTGAAGCTGAGCACCCATCCGATGATATCTCATAATTTCCGGGCAACGATGAAGATATGTCGTCCTTATTCTCTGTATTCTCTTCCATAATTTCCCAGGTTATTTCCTCCGGATTTTCCGCGGCATCTTCTGCAGGTTTCTCTGTATTTTCCAGTTCTCCTTCCGGCACACTAATCACTTCTGCCGAAACGTTTCCCATGGGTTCCTTTGAGTACTCCTCTGCCGCTCCGGATATCCCCTGCGCATCCAGTATTACTTCCGCTGGCCCATCAGCAATTTCCCCAGCCGTTTCTTCATCTTCCAAAGGAAGCATCTCTTCCACAATGATCTCTGCTTCCTGTGCCCTTGCTGGCAGGACAAACTGAAAAATCAGGCCGCACATCAAAAACAAAGGAATCCATTTTCTTATTTTCTCTTCCCACACCATACCGCGTACTCCTTTCCTGTAAAAACAGACAAAAATTGTTGCTTACAACTGTATTTTATCAGCTATTTTTCCCATCGACAACATTCTCCGTTCCCATGATTTTAGGGAAAAAAAGTCATCTGCTTCCCGCAAATGACTTTTTTGCTGCCAATATTTTTCACCAAAAGAGACTAGTACTGCCCTGCGCAATTAACGGTGAATTCTGCACCAGCTGTTTCCGCCAGTACTGCGTTGTTGTCAGTCAGCGATGCCACCGCATCGCCTCCTTCCTCCGCCTTGTCCTGACGAAAACATCAGGCACATTTATTCACCGAAATTTACGCAAGGCAGTACTAGGATATTCTTCAGCCGCGGCATTTAAGATATCTTCTCGCAGACGACTTTGCACCGTTTTTTAAAACAGGCAATCCCATAGGCCCAGATCGTTTCCATTCCTTCTTCCCGCAGCTTCTGTGCATACTGCCGTTCCCGTATCTGGTTCATGGCTTCCCGGCATGCGTCCTCAAACGCCGCTTTCTCCGCGTACTTGATCTCAATCACAAGGCCGATCCCTTCTTCTTCAATCTCCACAAGGATATCGCTGTACCCTTCCCCGGACTCCGCGTTCGAGGTCACAAGCCACTCTTCTTCGCTGCCAAGAAGTCCAAGAAGCACCCCGTGATAGAAGTTTTCTTTCTGTTCTTTTCTGACAAATGTATCCCGGATACTGATCGTCCTCATCAGATAAGCGCCGAACAGCCGCTCAACCGCCTCCGGTTTCGCGTCCCGGAACGCGGCGCAGAATTCCCTGAGACCAGGGCGGTCCTGATAAACCGCATCCCGGAACCACTCCCTTATCTGTGTTACAAAGATCTCCCGGACCTCCTGATTGGGAATCACCAGTTCACACTGTCTGCCATCGTACGGTTCTCTGAGGGTCAGATATCCTGTCGTAAAAAGAACACTCCACAAGTTGTCGATGGAATCTTCCAGCTCACTGTACGTCAGTTCCTGACGGATTTCCCTGCGGACGGACTCTCCTGCAATCAGCCGCTCAATTTCGTTTTTCGTCTGTTTTGTGGCCTTATCCACCAGACGTCTTACAATGCTGTTGCCGCTGCTGTTCGCCCAGAACGATTCCGGCCTGACTCTGGGATTCACCCTGAGTTTGCTGCAGTAATTGATCACATCCCAGGGACAATAGACATGCTTCTCTCCAAACAGATAGCCGTCATACCATTTCTGTATCTCGTCATAATGGGACTCCAGCCCGTAATACGCCAGCATGGTTTTTACTTCTTCATCAGTAAAGCCAAAATATTCGTCCGAACTCACATCTGTGATCGTGCGCACCATGAAATTATTGAGACCGGTAAAGATACTCTCCTTTGATATGCGCAGGCAGCCGGTCAGCACGGCAAGCTGCAGGTGTTCATTCGTCTTGAACGCCCTGCTGAACATCCCGCGGATCAGAGAAAGCATTTCCTGATAAAATCCGCTGTCATACGCTTTGTCGAGCGGAACGTCGTACTCATCGATCAGGATAATAACCTTCCTGTTATAATGCCGATGCAGAATCTCAGACACCCAATACAAAGACATCACAATATCCGACTCCTCCATCGAGAAAGAGGTCAGACGTTTCAATACATCCTGCTCTAAAGTATCTGGCAGATACCCTTCCATCCGTTTCAGAATACGCCGCACCTCCGCGTTGACAAGAGCACAGAGCATATCTCTGGCAGTCTTATAATTCAGCGCACAGGCGTCTTTCAGAGACAGAGAAATGACCGGGAATTTTCCCATATAATTCTCACACAAATCCGTCTCTCTGGAAATTTCCAGATCTTCAAAAAGCGAGACATCTGTTCCGACCTCAAAAAAATGGCGGAGCATACTCATATTCAGAGACTTTCCAAAACGCCTTGGGCGGGTGATCAGATTCACCTTTCCATAATTCTGCAGAATATCCCGGATCAGCCCGCTTTTATCCACATAATAGAACTTTTCTTTGCGGAGATCTTCAAAATTTTCGATTCCTACCGGAAGTCTATTTTTCATTCTCTTCTCCTTATTTATAAAACTCAGGCCGGACAGCTAAAAACAGTATACACTATTTTCAGGTGCAGTGTCATCTCAAAGAGAATTAAATGCCTGATCGGGCAGGAGGCGGTTTTTCCCTCCTGCTCGCCGCGCGGCCCGCATGCTGCGTCAGCAGCTGGTTTCCTTACGCGGGCCTGCGCATAAAACACAAAGGGCGCCGCATCCGCGGCGCCCCCGTAAATCCAGATCCCAAACGGCCATGCCTGCGCTGCAGGCACCACCATGAATGAAATCCACGTATCCCGCTCTCTGGAATTACTCTGCTCCGTAAAGCGCGATCAGCTTGTTCAGATATTCATATCTTTCCTTATTGTACATTGCGTTCTTCGCAAAGAGTTTCTCTGCTCTCTCCGGATTCGCACGCTTCAGTGAGTTGTAACGTACTTCGCCGTCAAGGAATTCCATAAGGTCGCCTGTCGGAGCCTTGGAATCCAGCGTGAACGCAGCCTTGCCCTCGGCCTT
>CANRGB010000161.1 GCA_947630005.1 uncultured Lachnospiraceae bacterium | reverse complement strand
ACGCGGCAGCATTACAAATCTCAGCGAGGATAATTTCACGCCGCAGAATCTGATCCTTGGCGTTCTGAACGGGATTGCGCGGGAACTGTACGATCTGTATGTTCTGATTCGTGAAGGGACGGGAACAGAAGCGCGCCGCCTTGTCGCGTCGGGAAACGGGATGCGCAGAAATCCTGTGCTTGGGCAGATATTTGAAGAGATGTTTCAGGCCAGACTGGAGCTTTCCGCATACGAAGAAGAAGCCGCCTGCGGAGCGGCCGCAAGCAGCGCGGGATAAGGGCATATGAACGGTTACGAATACGGTCCCCTGCCGGAGAGGTATTGTAAAGATATCTGCTTCAGGAGAACAGACAGGGGGCGCAGCCGTTTCAGTTTGAGGGACGGGCCGCCTGGAGAACGGCCTGTACTGGTGATGTAAGAGGGCGGAAAAAATCCGCCCTGCCCGATCGGTTCCTTTACATTTTTGAAGTCCGGTGCATCGGAACTTTGTCCGCTCCCAGAGACGCCAGATTTTCGTGAACCCCGCGTCCGTCGGCCTGACCGATCATGGCGTCGCGGGTCTTCTTTGCCGCGTTTTCCGTCATGTTTCTGCTGGGGCCGCCCACGCAGCCGCCCACACAGGACATGCCTTCCACGAAATCTTCCTTCAGCCGTCCGACTTTCATCAGAAGAAGCGCTTTTCTGCACTCCGAGGCCCCGTTACACTTAAGGACGTTTGGCTTGATTTCTTCGCCCATCTCCTCAAAGCATTTGAGAACCGCTTCCGTCACGCCGCCGCTGTTGCCGAAGCGCTTGCCGTATACGGAGCTTTCCTGATAGGTATTATCCTCCGGTTCCAGCTCGATGTCTTTGGCGTACATCATGGAACGAACCTCCCCGTAGGTCATCACATAGTCCGCGTTTCCTTCGATGGAGCGGTCCTGAATTTCACTTTTCTTGGCCGTACAGGGCCCGATAAACACGGTGACGGTCTCCGGATCCTGCATTTTCAGGAAACGGGATACCGCGCACATGGGTGAGACGGTGGTGGACATGTTTTCCAAAAGCTGCGGAAAATGGAGCCGGATCATGTTCACAAATGCCGGGCAGCAGGATGTGGTCATCTTTTTGCCTTCCTTATAGGCATCTGCCCATTCTTCCGCTTCAGCAGCGGCAGTCATATCTCCGCCCAGACCTACCTCGACCATATCCGCGAAGCCGGTCTTTTTGAGGGCGGTTTTCCAGCTGGCCATGGTGATGTCCGCGCCAAACTGGCCTTCTGTGGCGGGAGCCACCATGGCGACCACTTTCTTTCCGGCGCGGATCTCATTGATCACGGACACAATGGATGATTTGGGCGCGATCGCTCCGAAAGGACATCTCGAAATACAGTTTCCGCAGGCGATACACTTTTCTTCATTAATGATGCAGACACCGTACTCATCATAGGCGATGGCGTCCGCCGGGCAGGCTTTTTTGCAGGGCCTCTCCAGATGCGCGATGGCGCTGTAAGGGCATGCCTGAGCACATTTGCCGCACTCCTTGCATTTCATCGGATCAATGTACGCGCGCACATCTCCCATGGAGATCGCTCCGAAATTGCAGGCGCTCTGGCAGGCTTTTCCCATACATTTACGGCAGTTGTCCGTCACCAGATAAGAAGCGATGGGACATTCCTCGCAGGCCGCGTTGATCACCTGAATCACATTATCAGAGTCATTGCCGGTGGGACATTTCCCTTCCGCGAGGCGGACCCTCTGGCGGATAATCTCTCTTTCCTTGTAAATACAGCAGCGGAATTTCGCCTGCGGGCCGGGAATGATCCGGAACGGGATCTCATCGCGCTTTTCTTCCAGTTCTCCTGCCCAGGCAAGCCTGGCGGTTTCGTACATCACCTGATGTCTGATGCTGTTGACGGCGGTTTCATTTGTCTGCATATGTCTTCCTCCTGATACAGTTTTCTGCGCATGCGGCATCCTTTTTGAAATTTCCTCTCTTCTGCGCACGTTTTTCGAGCGTCCTGATATCGCTATCCTTTCTCAAAAGATCCGATGGCAGTTTCGCATTCGCATTGTATTCTCTCATATCTGTTCATCTTTGTCAAATTTTGGCAGCATTTCTGTGCATACCTGAGTATGCAGAAATGCTTCCGGCGGAGGGTTTTCTGTATCGCGAAGCGTGCTGCGTTCACGGAGTGAACGGTAACGAGGAATAAAAAGGGATTCAGACCGGCTGCATCAGCTTCCGGTACGTCCTGGGCGAGCAGCCGACCCGGTCGGAGAATATATTGAGGAAGCTTCCGACATTATTGTAGCCTACTTCGCAGCTGATTTCCGCGACGGTTTTGCTGGTTCTGGCGAGAAGCGTCTTCGCCTGATCCATGCGGGTGCTGATCACATAATCCATGGGGGAAAAGCCGGTCTCCTTCTTGAAACGATGAGAAAAGTAGTAGGGACTCATGCCGACCCGGTTCGAAAGTTCCTGCAGGCTGATCCGCTCTCCCGTGTGATCGCGGATATAATGAATAGCCTGATTGATGGGATTGTCCTCCTGGATCATGGAGTCGTCCGCGTTGTTCAGAAGCTGCAGCAGCTGATAGACGCGCATGGATGTCGCAAACATATTCTCAATGTGTCCGGTTTCATAAAACTGGACCGTATTGTAGAGCAGATTGCCGATCAGAAGATTGTTTTTGGAGCGGATCAGCGGGCCGTACAGCTCCAGAATATGGTTTGTGATCTCGTGGGAATTGGAGCCGTCATAGTGCATGTAGGTGAATTCCAGACCGTTTTCCGCCTGATAGTAATGTGGTCTGGAGCAGTCAAGCAGCACGATGTCTCCCTTTTCCGCAACAAATTTCCGGTTGTCAAATTCCACATGCATGCGGCCTTCCCGGATGTGGATGGCGAGAAGCGGCGGGTAGGAGTCCCGCCGGTACATATATCGGGAAGTACAGAAATAATGGCCGCACCAGGTCATATAGAAATAAAGCTGTTCCGCCAGAGAGGAGGGCGTAAAAGAAAAACAGATCGACTTGTCAAGCACACCGATGTCAGCACATTTCATAAAAAGACTCCTTTCTGTGAAGAACCGGGATATCGGACCGCGGCGATATGCACCGGGGAACGGGTATTGGATAACTGTGTTATTCATTATTTTTATCCTAACATATTTATCAGAAGACCACAATTTTAATTTCTCTAAAAAAGCAAGATTCATGAACATTTGTACAAAATCCCCTATTTAAAAAGACAAAATTTTTGATTATAATACGGCCATAAACAACAGAGAAAAAAGTCACGGCGGCAAAAAGCCCGTGAGAAACAGGAAACCGATATTGGAAAAGACTTTGGCGGAAATACGGAAAACTCCCGCCGGAATCTCCGGAAACTGTCTGCGGTGGAGCAGCAGGCCGTGTGGGGAGCACGAAATTCCATACGGCAGATAGACAGATGTGTCAGCGGCACATTCTTTTTTCAGATCTTTATAAGTAACTTAATAACAGTGACATATAAATAAAAACATAAAGAAAACACTTTAGAACAAACACGAAAAGTGAAAACAGCGAATATTTTAAGGAGGAGAACAGAATGATCACAGCAGAAGAAAGAGCAATTATCCGTGAGCTTGCAAAGCAGGTAAAAGATGTTTCCCAGAGACCGGAGATGAAGCAGAGAGAGAACCTCTGGTATGATCACAATGAACTGAAGACCACAGATCCGGTAATCGCCGTGTTCCCGGAGATGTCCTGGCGGCAGATCATCACCCCGGAATCCCTGCAGTGCAAATGTGATGAGGCAAGAGAGATGGAGTGGCTGCTCAGGGCGAAGCTGTTCCGCGCCAATGTGATCGACGATGATGTGCCCGTGACGGATATCTGGGAAGTGAGAAAGATCATCACGGATACCGGCTGGGACAAACTGAATCCGAATCACAAAAACTCCGCGTTTGCGAATCCCAGCTTCCGCGATAACTGCCTTGGCGACGTGCCGCTTGCATGGCTGAACGGTTTCCATTTTGATGAGGGAGCGAAGCATTTCTCACCGATCATTGAGGAGCCGGAGGATCTGAAGCGTCTGGGGACGCCGGAAGTTATTTACCATGAGAAGGAGACCATGGAGAAGCTGAAACTGCATCAGGATGTGCTGGGCGATATCCTTGACGTGCGTCTGGTCGGTTTGAAATATTTGTACATCGCGATGATGGAGACGTACTCCGACTTCCGCGGCCTTGAGCAGGTTATGTACGACATCTACGAAGAGCCGGAGATGCTGCACGAGGCGATGCAGATCGTGGAAGACGGTTATCACGGGCTGATTGATCAGTATCTGGAGCAGGGTCTTCTCACTTGCAACGGAAACCAGGCTTACAGCGGGTCAGGCGGACAGAGCTTTACCCACGAGCTGCCGGGCGACGACCGCGTGTGCACCGATCTGAAGGATTTCTTCGGATTTACCGAGTCCCAGGAATTTACGATGGTGGGACCGGAGCAGCACTGGGAGTTTGTAATGCAGCATGAGAAACGGATCGGGGACCGCTTTGGCCTGACCTCCTACGGCTGCTGCGAGCCGGCGGATGACAAGCTGGACTATATTTTCCGTTTCAACACAATACGCCGCATCTCCGTATCGCCGTGGGCGAACGTGGAGAAATGCGCGGAGCGGATCGGCCGGAAAGCGGTATATTCCTGGAAGCCGAATCCCTCCTACTATCTGAACAACTACCTTCCGACGGACACGGAGTTTATGGAAGGCTACGTAAAGCACATGCTGAACAGCACGAAGAACAACTGCGCGGAGATCATCCTGAAGGATACGCACACCTGCCAGAATGATCCGATGAGATTCGGCGCGTGGGTGAAGGATGTCCGTAAGTGGATCAGGGAGACGCGCTGAGATAGTTCCGCGGGCAGTGAGCCATTGCCTGTATCGGCGCATCCGGCGAGAAGCATAAGAGATGCTGTACGTTTGCGGCGCATGTTCGGCGCCGCCGAAGCGAATCGAGTGGGAGGCAGCTTTTCCTCCTGCGCATAAGCATAATGAAAGCCCCTGCTGTAAAAAGCGGGGGATTTCACTGTATGGAAACCGTTTCAAGCCTGTCCGGAGGTAAAAGAGGTTATGCTGCCCGCAATTATCATGCCCGATAGGCATAATAATTTATTCATCCCAGGCATTTGCTGTTTTTGAGGGCTGGGATATAATGGAAATCAGAAAAGACTGCATGACAGTATGAAAATTGGAAAATGGGGAGGGCTTCTTGTGAAATATCGTACGTTACCCCATGGCGGGGAGCAGATCGGCATTATCGGCATGGGTTCGTCAGTCGTCGGCGAACAGACGGAAAAAGACATTATCGAGACAGTCTGTTATGCTGTGGAACATGGCGTTAATTATTTTGATCTGGCAGCAGGACACGCGAGCTGTTTTCCGGCTTACGGAAAGGCTCTGGCCGGATGCCGCGAAAAGGTTTATCTGCAGGTTCATTTCGGCGCGAATTACACGACCGGGGAATACGGCTGGACGACGGATCTGGAGGAGATCAA
>CANRGB010000160.1 GCA_947630005.1 uncultured Lachnospiraceae bacterium | reverse complement strand
AGAAGCAAAGCGCTCGCTTCCGTCCGCGTTTCTCTCCTCGGAAAGCGTTCCTCTCTCCATGCCGCGGATACCGCCGCAGATATACAGTGCGCAGACAAGCGCCCCCGCCGGGTACTGCTCCTGCGGAATATGGCTGACCATCTCGCTCGCGTCGATGTGCGCGCCAAGTCCGCCGCCCGGCGTAATCATCGGAACGCCATACGCGTCAAGCCGATCCACACAGTATTTGATGAACTGCGGTCCCTGAGAGATAATATCCATATCAAGCGATTCGTCAAAGCCGATGATCATAGCCTCCATCTCCTTGACGGACATTCCGCCGTAAGTCAGGAAGCCCTCGAACATCGGGACAAGATCCTCCATGGAGTGGAACAGCTCCTCATCACGGACCAGGATTCCGCCGCCGCGCGCGAAACCGAACTTTCTTCCGGAGAAGTAAATAATATCAAACAGATCCGCTATCATGCGGAGAATCTCCACGGTCGACTTGTCCTTCATCGACTCTTCGCGTGTTTTGATGAAGTACAGGTTATCCTGCAGCAGGGAAGCGTCCAGCACGCTCAGGATGCCGTATTTTCTTGTGATGTCCGTCGCGGCCTTCATGTTCTCATAAGAGATCGGCTGCCCTCCGATCAGGTTCGTGCCGGCCTCAAGGCGCATATAAGGTACATTCTCCGGAGTTTCCTTCAGAATGCAGGCTTCCAGTTTTTCCAGATCAATGTTGCCCTTGAACGGGAGCGTGCTCTTTGAAACCAGACCTTCATCTTTCACCAGCTCTTCCACCCGGCCGCCAAGACGGGTGATGTGCGCTTTTGCCGTGGTGAAATGATAGTTCATGATCACGCAGTTTCCCGGTTTTACAAAACGCTGTGCCAGAATATTCTCGCAGGCACGTCCCTGATGAGCGGGAAGCAGATATTTAATCCCGAAAAGCTCCGTCAGCTTGTCGTTCATGCGGTAGAACGTCTCGCTTCCGGCATAAGCGTCGTCTGCGCGGAGCATGGCGGACTGCATGTTGTCGCTCATGGCATTTACGCCTGAATCGGTCAGCATATCCATAAAAATATCTCCGTTGTGGAGCTGGAACGTGTTGAATCCTGCCTCCTGCATTTTCTTCAGTCTCTCATCGACCGGAAGAAGATTTAATTTCTGTACGATTTTGACCTTGTGCATCTCCATCGGGATCGGGTCGTGTTTGTAAAATTTAATTTCCGGCATGTCGTTTACTCCTTTTTCTCTGTTTTCCCGCTTTTGTTTTCCTTCAACCAGAGGTCCTGTTCTGCAGATGGCACGGGGCACCCGGCCTGCAGATAACACGAACCGTTCGGATGCGTAACTTTCAGCACTTTAGTGATTTAAAGTTTTACGCTATGAAGTTTAAAGCTTTAAAGTATCATTTATTCTATACTTGAAATCCTGCCGTGTCCAATATATAATAATGATAAAACAATAAGCTGAACTTATAGATCAAGGAGACGCAGCCATGGATCTGAAACAGATTTCCTATATTCTGGCCATCGCGAAAACCGGAAACATGACGCAGGCCGCCCGGAAAATACATATCTCCCAGTCTGCCCTCAGCCAGTCTTACCGAAATCTGGAGCAGGAACTCGGACTGACGCTTTTTGTCAGAAACGGACGCAGCCTGGAACTCACGGAGGACGGAGCTTTTTTCTGTGAGAAGGGCGCAGAGCTTCTGAATCACGCGGAAGAATTTCAGAATATGCTGAACCAGCGGAAATTTCAGCATCTGCAGAATATGAATTATTATACCAACGTGGTTGACAACTGCGATGAAACGATTCTTCAGTATCAGGCGTTTTTCCCCGATATCCATTTTGAGCGTGTCTACGGAACCACAGAACAAGCCGTCGATTCTCTCAAAAACGGAAGCCTCGATTTTGCGCTCACGCTGCTGAAAATTGGAGATCCGCATCTCTGCTCGGAATGTCTGATCGACGAACCGGTTGTGATTCTGGTCAGCCGGGACTCCCGTTTTGCGGAACGCTCCTCCATCCGCATTGCGGAGCTGGACGGAGAAACTCTGACCATCTATCAGAACGCGGAAGACCTGAAAAACCTCTTCCTCTGGTTTTTCGCGCAGGCGGGGGCCGCTCCTTCGCGTATCCTGCAGCTCTACGATCCGGTGATTCAGATCCAGCGCAATACCGGCTTTATCTTTATGCCTCAGAGTACATACCGCTGCTTTAAAACCCGGCATACGCTGCCAAACTGCAAAGGCATTCTGGTTGAAGATTCCTTCTGCCGCAGAAGAGTTTTTCTGAACTACAGCAGGCAGCGCCCGCTTGGACCGGTCTGTCAGGCTTATTTTTCTTATCTGCGGGATTATCACGCCCTCTCAAAAAAAGAAAGCTGCCTTCCGGAGCAGGAACGTTTTGCTGTCAGCGGGGAGTATCGGCTGACTGTCCGGTAAGAATCGAGCAGGAGGCAGCTTTTCCTCCTGCTCGTCTGCGCGGCCCAGGTGCTGCGGCAACAGCTGGTTTCCATGCCTGGGCCTGCACATAGACAAATCATCCGATACTGCACTGTCCCCACGACGTTTGCCACACCGGCTGTTTCCATTTCGGATCTGTCGGGCAGAACATCTTCCGCGGCAAACGGTTTTGCGTGAAATGGAGACTCACAGATCACCACAACCACTGCCTTTTGTGGTAATATGGTCTCTTCGGGTCGTTCACACGGTTCAGCACAATCCCAAGCAGCGGGCAGCCGGCAGCCTCCAGCTGCTGCACCGAGTGCTTCAGCATTATCGTCGGTGTTACCCCCCCCCGCACTACCAGAAGCGCACCATCGCACAGATTCCCGATCCGCTCTCCGTCCGAAACCAGTTCAAGCGGCGGGATGTCAAGAAACACATACCGGTATTCTTCTCCCAGTTTCCTCAATAGTTCCTTCAGCCGCTTTCCTTCCAGTAAAATCGCCGCGTTTACCACGTTCTCCACATTCGGAAGAATATCTCCGTCTTTCATATCCGTCCGGCAGACTACTTCCGGGATTTCCGCTGTCCCTGACAGATAGTGGGACGTCCCTTTTGTCAGCTTCCCTTTTTCCGGAACGATCCTATATTTTTCCACGATAGATGACTTTCTCAGATCCATGTCCACCAGTATCGATCTCTTGCCGGCCAGGGCCATCTGCTTCCACAACTGCATTGTCACAAAGCTTTTCCCTTCGTTCGGCATAGAGCTTCCCACCATGATTTTCCTGACATCACTTCCCAAAAAACCAACGTTGACCCGCAGACGGTTCACCGCTTCCTCCAGCGCATACGGCGGATCTGTCAGGTTCCCCATCGTTACCTTTTCCATTCCCCGTTCCTTCCCTTATTTCTTCTGGTCAGCCGGAATCCTTTTTCTCTTTCCTTTCACCGACACCCTCCCCGAATGTGCCGGAAAGATTTCTGTTTTTCCTTTGTCACGTCTGTTTCCCGCTGCCGTCTTTTTCGCAAATCGCGGAATCCATCAGATGCAGCATTTCCAGTACGCTTCTGAAGTACTCTTTCTTATTTTCCTCTACCCAATGTATCCGCCCCTGCCAGGTATATCTCTGCTGTTCCATAATCTCCACAACAAATGTCTGCCGCTTTCTTTTTCCTGTATTCATAAAATTTCGCCTCTTGTTTTCTCAGTTTTTCATTTTTGAATCCGTTCAAGGATCCTGTATACGGAATTTCAAGTCCACTTCAGCAGGCAAATTCTCTGTTCCATCCTTCATTTTATGTCCTGGTATCCTTCCATACCGCCTGATAAATCCTTCTGATTTTCTCTGTCTGCGCCTCGGTAATCTTATCGAGAGCGTCTTCAACCGCAGCATATGTCAGCGTCCTGGATTTCTTCAGATCTTTCGGCTCCAGTGTATAGTCCTTAAAGGATTCCGCAAAATATTCCGAACTGTTCTGAAGAACATAGGCTTTATTATATTTTGTATACCTGCTTTTTTCCCGCTCAAATATCTGTTGAAAAGGCTTCTGCCGGTCAATATTTCCCACAATAAATGCCACAAAATGTCCGAGTTCATGATATATGACATCACCGCTCCTCTTTAACGTAATACATTTGTTTCCCGCATCAAACATTCCTGTATAGCTGACATTGGGATCAAGGGAGATCACAAAACCCAGTGTGGTATAAGCATTCAATACTCTGCCGTCAATCCCCGGCGCCATCGCGCCAAGAGCCGCCTTTCCTTTTACAGTCGTCTGTATTTTTCTCTCAGTCTCCACTGTCGTGATCGTCTTTCGCGTGCAGATCTTTGACCCTTTCTTATATTTGTTTACGATTCTTTTCCTGGTCACAGTTCTGACCGTAATTATTTCTTCAGACAAAACTTTTATTTCTGTCCTGATCTTCTTCTGAACTTTCCCTTTTTCCGTATAAGTCTTGTCTGATTTCTTCGACAGCTTCACTTTTCTGACCGATACGGCAGTCTTTGTCGTTTTTGTCTCTTTTGGAATGCCTTCTTCTGGGGGCCCACTGTCCCAGGCAGTCTCTTCTGCCGAAATCATTCCCACGTTATTTATCGTGAAAATACTCTGTTTCTGGAATATGAGCATATCCGCACAGCATGTAAAACTGCCTCCCATAGTCATCATAAATAAAACCACCCAGAAAAGCATTTTCTTCCTGATCTTCTTTTTCATGTTCCTGCTTCCACTGTCCCAGCTGAAAATTCGCCTGTTGTTTGTCCCATTCTCTGTGCTGTGCACACCCCAACCAAATAACATTCAAGGCCAAAAAGCTCTTTATCAGACAACCGCGCCAGAAGGGCTATTATTCTATAATCACGCTCTGTTACCTGTATAGTGATTTCTTTTCGTTTTGTCACTGGTTCTCACCTCTTTTGTCTTGTTTGGGTCTATTATATATCCTATATAGGATTATGTCAACACAGAAATGTCCTGTTTGGGACGTATTTCTTGACATATTAATTTTTGTGTTTTATACTCACACCAAAAGGAGGCGTGACATGGATGCAATAAACAAGCGCTTAACGGAATTAAGAAAAGCGTGTCGGAAAAATCAGGCAGATTTTGGCAAAGCGATTGGACTGGCCCGCTCCGGTGTTGCCGCAATTGAAGCCGGTCAGCGCAAAGTCACCGAAAAACATTTAACCATGCTGTCAAACTGGAATGAATACAATGTAAACATCGACTGGCTTCGTACCGGCGAGGGTGAGATGTTCCTGTCTGAGGAAACAAATATATTAGAAGCAATCCGGAAGGAATATCATTTGACTGACCGGCAGTTCAAATTTGTCTCTACTTTCCTGCGGATGCCGGAAAAGGAAAAAGATATCGTTTTTAATTTTCTGTCCTCTGTCTTTGGCAGTGATGAGGAAACTGCGGAAACAAAAATACAGCAGGAGCTGGACAAATATCGTGAGGAACTTGAAGCAAGACAGGCAAAAAAATTATCAGCTTCCGACAATATCTGCGAAACCGTTAACACAGAAAACAGGAAAGGCGCCTGATAATACTTTATTTCCCTATGCCCACTCTGCGGGCAGCGTCATGAATGAAAGGAGATTTTTATCTTGCCCCTGACACAGACAAAGTTTTACACAGAAGAAGACTACTACCGCCTTCCTGAAGATATCAGGGCGGAACT
>CANRGB010000159.1 GCA_947630005.1 uncultured Lachnospiraceae bacterium | reverse complement strand
ATAAATATATCTGTCTTTTGGAGGCTCATATGATCAGAAAAGATAAAAAGGTTTTTAAGGATGGCTCTGTCAAAACACAGATCCGCGTCACCGAGGGATACCGTCCATATCCCGGCTCCCCGCCAAAGCAGCGTACGGTGAAAAGCTTCGGCTATCTGGAAGACCAGCCGGACCCGGATGCCTTCTGGAAGGAAGTAAGGGAATGTAATGACAGCCTGAAAAAGAAACGGGACCTGCGGATCGAAATCCCGCTTTCTGAACGGATGTACTCTGAAAATAACCGGCTCCTGAATTATGGTTACAAATTTCCGGAAACCGTATACCGGCTCCTTGGGATTGATTCTTTCCTGGAACGGTACCAGAAGGCATCCGGCTTCCGGGGGAAGTATTCCCTGGACGGGGTGTTCCGGTATCTTGTAATGGACAGGATCCTTTATCCTTCCTCAAAACGTGAGGCCGCTTCACGGCTGCTGAACTATTATGGACTGGACGCGGAATTCGATCTCCCGGATATTTACCGCGCGCTGGACCAGTTTAACGATGTTTTTTATGACCTGCAGCAGTTTATCAGCGAAAATGTGAGGGAACGGTTCGGCCGGGACTTCCAGTACAGTTTTTATGACGTTACCAACTATTATACGGAAAAGGATTTCGCTGATCCGGATGAGGTTTACCGCGACCGGGCCGGAAACCTGGTGGAAGGACCCGCCCTCGGGCAGAAAGGGGTTTCCAAAGAACACCGGCTGACGCCGATCATCCAGATGGGGCTGTTCATGGATGGAAACGGTGTTCCGGTCTGCATGGACGTATTCCGCGGCAACATGAGCGACTCGGATACGCTCCGGGAGAACCTGGACGGTTTCAAAAAGGAGTATGGGATAAAGCGGACCGTTGTCGTTGCGGATAAAGGGATGAACTGCTCGCATAATATTGACCTGCTGTGCAGCCAGGGGGACGGATATGTGTTTTCCCAGGTTCTGAAAGGGACAAAAGGGAAACGCTACCAGAAGGAGCTGTTTTCTGAGGAGGGCTGGCAGGAAAACCGGGACGGCTCTTATAAATGGAAACTGATCACGGAAGAATACAGCGGCCATGATATTTCCATTAAGATGCAGGACGGGATAAAGACTGAGAAAAAGAAAGCAGTAAAGAGGAAAAGAAAGGTCCTCCTTTACTGGTCGAAAGCGGATGCGGACATGGCTGCCAGGAAGAGGGAGGAAAAACTGCTCCGGGCGGAAAAAAGCACAAAAAACAATGCTTATGGGATCGCCCATGGAAAAGACCGGTACGTGAAGGAGGAAACGGTCCTGAAAGAGACCGGGGAAGTCCTGGATGAAAAGCAGGCGGCCAGGGTCACTGTGGTGGACCGGGAGAAGGCGGAAAAGGACTCCCTTTATGACGGGTATTTCGCAGTGATAACCAGCGAGATGGATTATGACGCCGCAAAAATACGGGAAGTCTACCATGGATTGTGGAGGATCGAGGAATCATTCCGGATCATGAAGAGTGATTTTGACGCGAGGCCGATCTATCTGAATAAGCGGGAACATATCCGTGCCCATTTCCTGATCTGTTTTGTGGCGCTGGTAATCATACGGCTGATCCAGAATGGGATGGGGGAAGCAAGGCTGTCAGCGGAAAGGATAGCCAACGCGCTCAGGGAGGCAAACTGTCTGACGGAGCGCGGCGGTTATGTGAGGCTTCTGGATGTCGGGGGGCGTATCATGTACCAGGAACGTTATGATAAGAAGAGGCAGAAAATGGTGCCGACGCTGAAGTTCAGCAGAGAGGACCAGACAGCTTTAGACTATAAGAAGATACAGGAAACATTTGGGACAGATTTTTACTTTGCGTACGCGAAGCAGGAGGACTTCAAACGGTTTTTCAGCAGTATGAAACTAAGGCCGCAGAGCATAACATAACAAGAACCCTGCAAAGTCTTTATTCACAGGCAATGCAGGGGCTTTCTGGCATCAAAACTGTAAAACTCAGGAAATCACAAAATAAATTTCACATTTTTTTGCAAGACCATAAAACGCAAACAAAACTTTAACATTTGGATGTTATAATGAAGAAAACGGATTCACGGAGGTACGCGTTATGTTCAAAATATTAGTGCTGGAGGACGACCGGGACTTAAATCACACAGTCTGTTCTTTCTTGAACGTCAGCGGCTATCAGGCGGTGGGGTGCCTCGATGCAAATGAAGCCTACAATGCCATGTATGAAAACACCTTTGATCTGATCGTCTCCGACATCATGATGCCCGGAATTGACGGTTATGAGTTTGCGAAATCGGTACGCTCCTTAAACGAGGACATCCCCATTCTCTTTATGACGGCCCGCGATGACTTCGCCTCCAAGCAGAAAGGCTATCGAATCGGGATTGACGACTACATGGTCAAGCCCATCGACTTAGACGAGCTTTTCCTGCGGATCGGCGCACTCTTGCGGCGAGCGAAGATCGCTGCCTCCCATAAGTTGGAGATCGGAAAGCTGCGGCTGGACATGGACGAGCGCACGGCGGTTTATGACGGTGAGGAAATCCCCCTGACAACACGGGAGTTCAATATCATCTATAAGCTGCTGTCCTATCCCGGCAAAACTTTCACCCGCACTCAGCTCATGGACGAGTTCTGGGATACAGACACCAATACCGCGCCGAGGGCCGTGGATGTCTACATGACGAAGCTCCGGGGGAAGTTTGAGAGATGTACGGAATTTGAACTCAAGACCGTTCACGGCCTGGGCTATAAGGCGGTGATCAAATGACCAAAAACACAGAAGGGCAGCGAATACTGCGGGCTGCCAGGCGGTACATCGTCTTTTTCCTGCTGATTGCTTTTATCATCACCTGTTGTATGTTCCTGTTTCTGCACATGATGCAAAACAGCGTACCGGGGATCGAATTTAATGCCGATAACCTCAGTATCGCTGCGAAATTGACGTTCGGCAATGTGATGTTCCTCAGTTTATTATGCACCGTTATAGACGCCGTGCGCCGTCGTTTTTTTGTCGAGCTTCCTGTGCGCCGCATTGTAGAAGGTGCCGAAAAAATCATGCAGGGCGATCTCTCTGCCCGAATTGAACCGTTCCACAGTATCGACAGCGACGCCGGGTTCGATGTCATCATCGACTGTTTCAACCGCATGGCGGAGGAACTTTCCGGCGTTGAGACCCTGCGGACGGATTTCATTGCCAATGTCTCCCACGAACTGAAAACACCGCTGGCCGTGATGCAGAATTACGCAACCTTGCTTCAAAATCCAAACATCTCCGACGAACAGCGAACCCAATACGCAAAAGCCATCACGCAGCAATCGCACCGTCTCGCTGATCTTATTACGAATATCCTGAAGCTGAACCGTCTGGAGAATCAGAGGATTTTCCCTGCGGCAAAGCGATTTGATCTAGGGGAACAACTTGCCGGGTGTCTTTTACAGTATGAGGACGTGTGGGAGAAAAAGGAAATCGAACTTGAAACAGATATTGAGGAGGAAGTATTCGTAGAATCGGATGACGAGCTCTTATCCCTGGTATGGAACAATCTCTTTTCCAATGCCCTGAAATTTACGGAGGCCCGCGGCACCGTGTCTGTGTCGCTGAAAGCCGAGGGAGCTTTTGCGACAGTCAAGGTGGCTGACACCGGCTGCGGTATTTCGACTGAAGCGGGCAAACATATCTTTGAAAAGTTCTATCAGGGAGACACCTCACACGCCACGCAGGGTAACGGCTTGGGCCTGGCCCTCGTCAAACGGGTAGTAGATATTGTCGGCGGCGATATTTCCGTGGAGAGCGAGGTGGGAAAAGGGAGTACCTTTACCATAAAACTCAGGAGGTCGGTCAATGGAAAAACTGAAAGCAGTGCTTAAAAAGCTATTTCTCCTGCCGACCTTTTGGACAGTGATCCTTGCTGTCCTTGGGTACGGATTTGTACTCGTGGTCGCCCTTCTTGGCATTCAGGATCCGGTCGTACAGGTTGCCTCTTATCTGGCCTCTGCCTATGCGTTGATCCTGACGATCACACGGCCTGTCTATTGCATTTGGAGGGCCGGAGGGATCAGAAAATTTGTCGCCGGGATTCCTTTGGCGAAAAGAATCAAAGCTACCGCAATAGGTGAAAGATTCCTGACAGATGTTCGCTTCCGCGAGGGAACCTTTCTCTATCAAGGATTTTTTATCAACCTTCTATACATCATCATTAAACTGGTATCCGGTATTGTGTACTGCTCCACATGGTTCATCGCACTGGCGGTCTATTACATTCTGCTTGCCGTGATGCGCTTTCTGTTGGTTCGGCGGCTGAATGCGCAGGATATGTCTCTTGAATGGTGGCGTTACAGACTCTGCGGGATCATGCTTTTCCTGATGAACCAGGCACTTGCCGGTATTGTTGCCTTTGTGGTGCAGCAGAACAAAGGCTTTGATTATCCGGGCTTTTTGATTTATGCGATGGCCGCTTATGCCTTTTACGCCATCATAACAGCCAGCGTCAACCTGTTCAAAGCACGCCGCCATCAAAGCCCGGTTATCTCTGCGGCAAAGGCGATCAATCTGGTGGCAGCAATGGTGTCTATCCTCTCACTGGAAACTGCATTACTGGCGCAGTTCGGCGGAGATGACGATCCACTGTTTCGCCAGGTTATGACCGGTGCGACAGGAGGCGGCGTCTGTACCATCGTGATCGGTATGGCAATTTACATGATCTGCCGTTCAAATAAAAATCTCAAAAAAAATTGAAATTAACAATTTTCAAACATAACTTGAATGTTTCGCAAACAGTTGCCTACTACAATATCCGCAGAATCCTGAAAGGAGTAATGGATCATGGAAGATAAGAAAGAGACATTCACTTATACCTATTCCGCAAAGGAGCAGGAAGAAATCAAGAAGATTCGGGGCAAATATACCCCGCCGACAAAAGAAGAAACCTCGATGGAGCAGCTTCGCCGCCTGGATGCCAGTGCGACAAAGGCAGCGGCAATCGTATCGTTGGCCATTGGAATCGTAAGTGCCTTGATTTTAGGCATTGGGATGAGCTGCATCATGGTGTGGGGCAATGAACTGTTTTTCCCCGGCATTCTCATCGGGGTTGTCGGCATCGTCGGCGTAATCGCGGCCTATCCGATCTACAGCCACATGGTAAAGCGTAAGCGGGAAAAACTCGCCCCGGAAATCATGCGGCTTTCCGATGAGTTGATGAAGTAGTATTTTTGTTTTGCAGCGTATCTGAAGAAGCTATTTTTTCGACTTTTTTCCCCGGAACGTTCTGATCTGGCTATGGCGGATACCATGCGCCGGGGATATTCCTACGCCGGAGGAATGGCTGCGTATGCGGTGGAGAAGATCAAGGCGGATGGGTACGGGGATCTGCTGTATCTGCCGGATGATTGGAAAGGATAGTGTTGTTGGGGATTGCATTTGTGCGGTTGAAAGTGTGGATGGATTTTGTTATGATAAAACAAAACGAAAAAGAAGAAGTAATATTTTATACAGGAGGTCTAAATGGCTGTCTCAAAAATAAAAGTTTCTTTTGAAAGTAATGTGCAGAAAGTATGGGAGATTGTCACTTCTCTTAAAAATTATGGATGGCGCAGCGATCTGAGCAGAATTGAGATTCTGAATGAAAA
>CANRGB010000158.1 GCA_947630005.1 uncultured Lachnospiraceae bacterium | reverse complement strand
AAATCAGTATTTATAAGGAGTTTACAATAGATGATAAAAATATTATTCGTTTGCCACGGCAACATCTGCCGTTCCACAATGTGTGAGAGCATTTTCACCTACATGGTCAAAAAGAAAGGGTTGCAGGATCAGTTTCTAATCGATTCCTGTGCTACCAGCACGGAGGAGATCGGGAATCCTCCGCACAGAGGCACGGTCAGGAAGCTGCGCGAGGTGGGGATTCCGCTGGTGCCGCACAGGGCGAGGCAGATCACCTGGAGCGATTACGAGAAGTTTGATTATATTATCGGCATGGATACCTGGAACATCCGGAATCTTAACCGAATGCTGAAAGGGGATCCTGACGGCAAAGTTTATAAATTACTGTCGTTTGCGGGGTCAGAGAGGGATATCGCGGATCCATGGTATACCGGGAATTTTGATGAGACGTATGATGATCTTATTGAGGGATGCGAAGGACTGTTGGAGCATTTGCTGTGGGAGTGCGCAAGCACGAAGCGCCCCGTGGGCTTTTATTCATGATGGTGCCCGCAACGCGGGCATGGGAGTTTACTATAAAAGCCCAGTCTCCATACAGGAACAGACGGCAGGCCTGCCTGCCAGGCTGATCCTGTATAGGAGACGCTGACCCGTATAAGCGAAACAGCGATGCGAACGAATGTGAGCAGCGCGGCGCCGTGTGCCGGTGGCACACGTTTGGCGCCGGTTCTGAGCGCCAGTGGCGCTCGTTTAGAACCGACCGAAACGGAGTGTAGACCCGGAGCGGAGCGTAGATTTTGCGAATACATGCAGGACTGTGAGAGTGCGTAAGCACGGAACAGTCCGTGGACTTTCATTCATGGTGGCACCCGCAGCGCGGCGCCGCATGCTTTCATTCATGGCAGTGCCGGATCACGGGCCCTTCTTCATGAATTCTTTCGGATTTTTTCCGAATTCTCTTTTGAATGCTTTCAGATAGTTTGAGTAGTCGTTAAAGCCGCATTCCAGGTAAGCGTTGGTGACAGGCACGCCTCTCCGGAGCATATTGAGCGAGATGATCAGCCGTTTCTTCATGATGTACTGGTAAACGCTCATCCCGGTAAAATGCTTGAACTGCTTGCAGAGATGAAACTTGCTGATAAAAAGGTAATCCGCAAGCTCGTCCAGCGTCAGATCGCGGGAAATATTCTCATTAATATAGGCGAGCGCCTGATTGACCGCCTGGTTTTCTGTGATATCTTCCATGAAAACCGATGGTTTTTCGCAGCAGCGGCTCAGGTAGACAAGAAACCGCAGCAGGCAGGAGGCCGCGATGGTGCGGCTTCCCAGTGAGTCGTCGCCAAGCGCCTGTTCAATCTGGGAGCAGAGCTTTTGCAGCCGGAGCAGGTTCGCGTCGTCCGGGCGGATCAGGCGGTAATCTTTCGAGGCGGCGTCGGAAAAGCACGTCCTGAGATCGTCGCCGCACAGATGGATTTTGTCAAAAAAAGAATCGCTGATCCAGATGACAAAACGCTCGTACGGTTTGCCGGGAGAGATTTCCGGGCGGTGGATATCAAGATTGTTGGTCAAAAGGATGTCTCCGGGGCGTAAGCGGTAAATCTTGCCTTCAATGCTGTAGTTTACGTTGCCGGACAGAAAGAAAAAAATTTCGTAAAACGAATGCTGATGGAAGTCCACGGTTGGGGGAATTTCGTCGCAGTAATGATAAAATTCATAGTAGGGATCCAACATAACCTGTCTGTCCGCAAAGATATCTTTGGCCATATGAACAAAACTCCTTTCAGAACAGGATGTTATTCTATAGTATATGACAAGTTTCACTGTTTTTCAAGCCAAAAACACCGGGCGGAAGTAACAAAATTACTGCCGAAATAAATTTGACAAAATGGAAGAGGCCCTGATATGATACAATAACGGTGTCTTGTCGGGGCTCTTTCCATTGCGGAAAGCAGTCCGGCTGCAGCTGAAGCCGTAAATGCCGCGGCACGCGGCCGGATGATCAGGTGAAATGGGAGATTTTTATGGGAAAAAGGACAGATTATATTTCGTGGGATGAGTATTTTATGAGCGTCGCGCGCCTTGCGGGGATGCGTTCGAAGGATCCGAATACGCAGGTGGGCGCCTGTATCGTGAGCAGTGACAACAAGATTTTATCGATGGGCTACAATGGACTGCCGATCGGTTGTTCGGACGACGAGTTCCCGTGGGAGCGGGAGGGAGAAGAGCTGGATACCAAATATCTGTATACGGTGCACAGCGAGCTGAACGCGATTCTCAATTACCGGGGCGGAAGTCTCGAGGGGGCAAAGCTCTATGTCTCCTTGTTCCCGTGCAGTGAATGTGCCAAGGCGATCATTCAGTCCGGGATCAAAACGGTTGTTTATGATGAGGACAAGTATCACGATACGCCTTCTGTCATCGCGTCGAAGCGGATGATGGACGCGGCGGGCGTGCGGTATTATCGTTATAAGAGGACGGGCCGCAGGATTGAATTTACAGTGTAAAGAGGAATAAGGCGCGGGCAGGGCAGGATGGATGCACGGGGAATGTTCACGAATGTGAGGCTGACCGGGCAGACGGCAGACGGCAGGGTACGGACGCGCGCTTATAAAGACAAACGGGGGGAAGTATTCCCGTGGATATGCGGGGAAGATGCAGATGTATGAGTTTGAGAAGACGGATAAGGGATTGCTGGGAGATCAGATAGAGAATAGGCTGCTGGAATACATTCAGAAGGAGCCGCTGGAGATCGGAGCGAAGCTGCCGAATGAGTTTGTACTCGCGGAGAAGTTCGGCGTGGGGCGCAGCACGATCCGTGAGGCGGTGAAAGGCCTTGTTTTTAAAGGAATTCTGGAGGTGCGCCGGGGTTCCGGTACGTATGTGGTCAGCACCTGCCTGCCGCAGAATGATCCGCTCGGGCTGGCGAAGCTGCGGGACAAGTACAAGCTGGCGCTGGAACTGTTCGACGTCAGGCTGATGCTGGAGCCGGAGATTGTCTCGATGGCGGCGGAGAACGCCGATGAGGAGGATCTGAAGCAGCTGAAGCGGCTCTGCGATGAGACGGAGCAGATGTATCTGAGCGGACAGGATCATATTCCGAAGGATATTGAGTTTCATACGTACATCGCGCGGTGCAGCAAGAACCGGGTGGTGGAGATGCTGGTGCCAATCATTAACACGGCGGTTGTAACATTTGCGGATCTGACGAGGTATCTGCTCAAGGATGAAACGATCAGTACGCACAGAGCAATCGTGGACGCGGTGACGGCCCGGGATCCGATGGGAGCAAGGTGCGCAATGGTGATGCATCTGACTTACAACCGGCAGGAAATCATCAGACAAATGAGGGAGCACAGCGGCGCGCACAGTGGCGCAGATTCGAAAAATTAGTAAAAATAGCTAAATTTCAAGGGTTTCCAGGCAGGAAATCCTTTCTTTTTTTGTGGAAAAAAGAGAAAACATCAGACAACATTGACAAAATTAAGGATTAGTGCTATATTTTTAGCATAAATCATATGACGTCATATAAATATAGACCGGAAGAAGGGATATAAAGCAAAGAGGTCTGATGACCCGTATGATAATGACAGGAAAACAGGATGTCATGGTTTCGGCATCATGGGGCAAAATACCTTTTGCCCCCAGTATCATTACATGTAAGAAAGAGAGGAAAATGTTATGGCAGCTGAAACAGCATTGAACCCGACCCGGCTCGTCATCGCGGCGATTATCGGTCTTATTATTCTGCTGGTTTTGATCATCAAATTTAATGTACAGGCAATGATCGCCATCCTGGTCGGCGCGATCGCGATCGGTCTGATTGCGGGCATGCCGCTGGAGGATATCGTCACGGCGGTCAACGATGGTATTGGCAACACGTTGAAGGGCATCGCCCTGCTGGTGGGCCTTGGCTCCATGTTCGGCGCGATCCTGGAAGTTTCCGGCGGCGCGCAGACGCTGGCCGTCACACTCGTAAACAAGTTTGGTGATGAGAAGGCCGCATGGGCGCTCGGAATCACCGGTCTGGTCATCGCGATGCCGGTATTTTTTGACGCCGGTCTGATCATTCTGATCCCGCTGGCCTTCTCCCTTGCAAAGAGGACAAAACGTTCCTCACTGCATTACGTGATCCCGCTGCTCGCAGGTCTGGCGGTCGGCCACGCGTTCATTCCGCCGACACCGGGACCGGTTCTCGTGGCTACGATGCTCAACGTTGAGCTTGGCTGGGTTATTCTGGTCGGTATTTTCTGCGGTGTTTTCGCGATGATCGTGGCAGGTCCGATCTGGGGCAGCATCTGCGGCAAAAAATTCAATGTTCCGGTTCCGGAGCGTGTGGCGAACCAGGAAGAGATCGATGAGAGCAAGCTTCCGAAGTTCGGGACGATCGTGGGCATCATCCTGATCCCGCTGATTCTGATTATTCTGGATTCCATCGCGGGCGTTATTCCGGCCCTGGCTCCGGTTCAGCCGGTGTTCGGGTTCCTCGGCGAGCCGTTTGTGGCCCTGCTGATCGCTACGATCGTCGCGATGTTCGTGCTTGGTCTGAAGCATGGCTATAGTCTGAAAGAACTTGAGAGTATCATGACGAAATCACTGGAGCCGACCGGACTGATTCTGCTGGTAACCGCATGCGGCGGCGTGCTCCGCTATGTACTGCAGTATTCCGGACTTGGCGACGTGATCGGAAACGCGGTGGCATCTATGAATCTGCCGATCGTGGTTCTGGCGTTTATCATCGCTGTGCTGGTTCGTATCAGCGTGGGTTCCGCTACCGTCGCGATGACGATGGCAGCAGGTATTGTCGCATCCCTTCCGGGCATCGCGGAGCTTTCCCCGATGTATCTGGCATGTGTGACGGCGGCAGTCGCAGGCGGCGCAACGGTCTGCTCGCACTTTAACGATTCCGGATTCTGGCTGGTGAAGTCTCTGGTAGGGATTGATGAGAAGACGACGCTGAAGACATGGACGATCATGGAGACGCTTGTCGGCGGCACCGGCTTTGTGGTAGCATTAATCATATCATTCTTCGTGGCTTAATTGAGGAGGTTTGAAAATGGGTTGTTTGAGAAGTCAGGAACTGAGAAAACTTGCGCCTGAGATCGACCCGCTGCGCATTGGCACAGGCTGGAAGCCGGAAGATCTCGGAAAGCCGCAGATTTTTATTGAAAGTACATTCGGGGACAGTCATCCGGGAAGCGGCCATCTGGACAAGCTGGTGGCGGCCGCGCGCGAAGGGATCGCGGCGGCGGGCGGATACGGCGCGCGCTATTTCTGCACCGATATCTGTGACGGCGAGAGCCAGGGCACGGACGGCATTAATTTCTCACTGGCGAGCCGTGAGATGATCGCGAACATGATCGAGATCCAGGCGAACGCGACGCCGTTTGACGCGGGCGTATTCATGGCAAGCTGCGACAAAGGCATGCCGGCGAACCTGATCGGCCTTGCCCGCGTGAATATTCCTTCGGTCGTCATGACAGGCGGCACGATGGCGGCAGGTCCGGACATGCTGACGCTTGAGCAGCTCGGCATGTACTCGGCGATGTATGAGAGAGGCGAGATTGACGAGGCGAAGCTCTGCTGGGCGAAGGAAAACGCCTGCCCGAGCTGCGGCGCCTGTTCGTTCATCGGCACGGCTTCCACAATGCAGATTATGGCGGAGGCGCTCGGACTTTCCCTTCCGG
>CANRGB010000157.1 GCA_947630005.1 uncultured Lachnospiraceae bacterium | reverse complement strand
ATATGGGAACAAAATCGCTGCGCAGATATCTGAATCAGTATCAGGCGGCCGATGACACCTCAAAGGAAATCTGCCGGAAGCTGGTGTCCATCGAGGAGGATCTGTGCCGGGATCTGAGGAGCTATCTGTAAAAAGATTCAGTAAAAAGGGACTTGTGCCGCTGTTTTGCGGGACATGACGCGGAAACGGCAAAAGAAAAGGCGGTCAGCAGACCGCCTTTTTCCTGCTCCGTTTTCAGTTGTGTTTTCAGTCGTCATACCAGTCATCGTACCAGGCGTCATTGGAATGGTATGTCCCTTTAACTACTTTAACCGTGTAGGTCACGGACTTTCCGGTCGGGAGATACGTACATTTAACCGTAGTGGTTCCCGGACGAAGACCGATGATGTCTGTCTCATCGTCATAGATGTCGTCATAATCATCATCCTCAAAGCGAACGACGGAAGTGTCCTGGATGCTCCATTTCAGCTGCCGGTCCTTGATCTGCTTCGAGGATTTTCTGATCTTCAGTTCCAGCTTTTCTCCTTTGGAGATCGTGATGTCTGCGGGGCAGACACGGGAGATCTTATAGGTGGACGGAGCCGCCGTTACCGTTATTTTGAAAGTAACCTTTTTGGAGGTGCCTTTGATTCTGCAGGAGACCTCCGTAGTTCCCTTTTTCAGCGCGTGGAAATCCACCTCGTCGTCATTGCGGTCGCGGTCTTCAAACGCAATGATTCCTTTTTGTCCTGTGATGTTCCAGGTCAGATAATCGTCTTCTCCGTTCACTTTTACTTTCAGTTCAAACTCAGCTCCCACAGCAACTGTCCGGTTTTGAGCCCCGCGCGCCTTGATCTGAGTCGGTTTTCTGCCGTGGGCGGCGGATGCGCCAAGACCGAACAACAGACTGAGACATATCGTGAGGAACACAAGAACGGATAATTTTCTTTTGCGCATGTTGTTTTTCTCCTTCCTGTTTGTTATGATAGTACACAGATATCTCAAAAAAGATAATCTAAATATGATAATAACATAAATTGCGGCAACTTTCCAGTTAATTGTCTGATTTTTTCAAGGCCTTAGTAATATCTTAACACTATAACCAGGAATGTTCAGAAATACAGAAGGAGGAAGATACAAATGAAGCTTTTGATCATAAGACATGGGGATCCGGATTACGAGGCGGATTCTCTTACGGAAAAGGGATGGAGGGAAGCGGAGTATCTCGCAGAGAGGCTTGCAAAGCTTGACGTGAAAGAATTCTATGTTTCTCCGCTGGGCCGCGCGAAGGATACGGCTTCTCTCACACTGAAAAAGATGGGACGCACGGCTGTGGAATGTGAGTGGCTGCGCGAGTTCGCGCCCAGGATCGACCGGCCGGACCGCAGGGAGAAATCGATCGCGTGGGACTGGCTGCCGCAGGACTGGACGAAAGACGCGCGCTTTTACCGCGACGACGCGTGGTATGAACAGGAGGCGATGAAAAACGGAAAGGTCAGACAGGAATATGAATGGGTGGCGGAAAATCTTGACCGCGTGATCGCTGCGCATGGCTATAGAAGGGAGGGGCGCTGCTACCGTGCCGAAGCGCCGAACCGTGATACGATCGTGATGTTCTGCCACTTCGGGGTAGGCTGTGTGCTGCTGAGTCATTTGCTTGGCATATCCCCGATGGTGCTCTGGCATGGATTCTGTGCGGCTCCGTCTTCTGCCGCAGTGCTTGTGACGGAGGAAAGGCGCCGGGGAATCGCAAGTTTCCGTATGAGCGCGTACGGCGATATCTCTCATCTTTACGCAAACGAAGAGGAGCCTGCGTTTTCGGCCAGATTCTGTGAAACGTTTGCGGATGAGACGGAGAGGCACGACTGAGCGGTTCAGAGCCACGCTCGCAGACGGTGCTGCCTGCACAGACTGGATAAAATCACTTATTATATAATTTTGCGCTAACTTTTCGAATACATATTACAGCTTCCCGCATCTTTCGGAAATCCGCCGCCAAAGCTGACCTTTATAAATTTATTTTAATAAATCCTGATAAGTGACATTTAACACTTTTGCGATCACTTTCAGTTCGATATCCGTGACAAAACGTTTGCCGCTCTCGATCCTCTGGACCGCGTTCTTGTCGATGTCGAGCCCCGCGATCTGGAGCATATCGGCGAATTTTTTCTGTGACGGACGGTCCAGGAGTTTCAGGCGGTACAGCCTGACATTTGCTCCGCATAGATTGTTTCTCCCGTTTTCAGCTCTGTTCTTGTACATGTCGGCCTCCTGTATCTGTCGTATTCTGCCGTGTCCGTACTGAAAGTTACAGTTTTCTTTTCCGGCGTTCCTCGGTATCCTGCAGGAGATTTATCATGATCTGCAAAAGGGAGAACAGTAACTGTAATCGACGGCGGACAGGTTTTGCTATAATAACACATTTTAAAAAAGTGATATTTAATGATTCGCTCTGGTTTGAGTATATGTTAAAACCGGCGGCGTGTTGACATTCACTAAATGTCACTCAAACAAACAGTTTCGATCAAAACTATCCGCGGCTTCCCAAAGACGGCAAAGCGGCTCTGATTTCCGGGTCTGCGGGACGGGATTTCTTTTCGCAGAATTCTTTGTCCTATATGAAAAATTTGCTTGTGATTCAAAGTAGATCGTAGTAAAATAAATCATGAAAAATGACAGAAGGAAGGCATTGAGAAGTTATGAGAAAAATGCTTTTTATTTATAATCCCAAATCGGGGAAAGGGCTGATCAGAGGCTCTCTGTCGGCGATTGTCGAGGAGTTTTCCAGAGAATTTGAGGTGACGATCTATGCGACAAGGGCCGTGAAAGACGGAGAGCATATCACCGAGGAGCGGGCGGAGGATTTTGACATAGTCGTCTGCAGCGGAGGAGACGGCACGCTTGACGAGATCATTACGGGCCTGATGCGCAGCGGTCTCCGCAGGCCTGTCGGCTATATTCCGTCCGGAAGCACCAACGATTTCGCGAATTCTCTTGGAATACCGAAGCAGATGGAGCAGGCGGCGAAAATCATCGCGCACGGGGAGACGTTTACCTGTGACCTCGGAAAATTCAACCAGGACTATTTTGTCTATGTCGCCGCGTTCGGGCTGTTTACGGATGTGTCGTATCAGACAAGCCAGGATATGAAGAACGTGCTCGGACACGCGGCCTATCTTCTGGAAGGCATGAAGCGCATGGGAACCTGGAGGAGCAGTCATCTGTCGGTTGTCAGCGAAGAATTTTCGGAAGAGGGGGAGTTTGTGTTCGGCATGATCACAAATTCCAATTCTGTCGGGGGGATCAAAGGCGTTCCCTGGCAGAATGTGGAGCTGAACGACGGGTATTTTGAAGTGATGCTGGTGCGCACGCCGCAGTCGCTTGTGGACTGGCAGGATATCATTACGGCCGTCATTATGCGGGATACTTCCAGCGAGAGGATTGTAATGTTTAAGAGCAGGAAGATCGAGATCAGGGCAGAGACGCCGATTGCGTGGACGCTGGACGGCGAAAATGGCGGAGAGCATACGGAGGTGACGGTAGAGAATCTTCCTCATATGCTCGACATCCTGGTGCCGGCAAGGCCGGCGGCCTGAATCGACTGTGCGGCAAAAGAGTTTTGAGATGCGCCGTGCTCCGTCACGATGCCGGGCGCGGATGAAACGGTTAAAACGGCTGAATGTCTGAAATGAATGACTGAAAAAGCTGTGGAAAGGAGCGTTATATGTTATATGTGGGAGTGGATCTCGGCACTTCGGCAGTCAAGCTGCTGCTGATGGATGGCGCGGGTAAGATTCAGAAAATCGTGTCAAGGGAATATCCGATCTTTTTCCCGAAGCCGGGCTGGTCGGAGCAGAGGCCGGAGGACTGGTATGAGCAGACGATGGCGGGGCTTGAGGAACTGCTTGCGGACTGTGATAAAAACCAGGTCGCCGGGATCAGCTTCGGGGGCCAGATGCACGGCCTTGTGATTCTGGATAAGGAGGATCAGGTGATCCGCCCGGCGCTTCTCTGGAACGACGGGCGCACCTGGGAAGAATGCGATTATCTGAATAATGTGATCGGAAAGGACAAACTTTCCGAATATACGGCAAATATCTCTTTTACCGGATTTACGGCTCCGAAGATTCTCTGGGTAAAGAACAAGGAGCCTGAGAATTTCGCGCGGATCGCGAAGATCATGCTTCCGAAGGATTACATCGCGTACAAACTGTCGGGCGTGCACTGTACGGATGTGTCGGACGCCTCCGGCATGCTGCTGTTTGATGTGAAAAACCGCTGCTGGTCAAAGGAGATGCTGGAGATCTGTGGCATAAAAGAAGAGCAGATGGCGAAGATTTTTGAGAGTTATGAGGCGGTCGGCACGCTGAAACCGGAGATCGCCGCGGAGCTTGGCGTTCCGGAGACTGTGAAGGTAATCGCGGGCGCCGGGGACAATGCGGCGGCGGCGGTCGGAACCGGCACGGTCGGCGAGGGCATGTGCAACATCTCTCTCGGGACGAGCGGGACGATCTTTATCTCTTCCGAAAAGTTCGGTGTGGACAAGTTCAACGCGCTTCACGCGTTTGCCCACGCGGACGGGCATTATCATCTGATGGGATGCATGCTGAGCGCGGCCTCCTGCAACAAGTGGTGGATGGATGATATCATCGGCACGAAGGATTACGCGGCAGAGCAGGCGGCGATCGAAAAGCTTGGAGAGAATCATGTATATTTTCTTCCGTATCTGATGGGAGAGCGCTCCCCGCACAATAACCCGAACGCGAGAGGGACGTTTATCGGCATGACGATGGATACGACGCGGGCGGATATGACGCAGGCCGTTCTCGAGGGCGTGGCGTTTGCGCTCCGGGATTCCCTGGAGATAGCGAAAGCGCTTGGAATCAGGATTGAGCGCACGAAGATCTGCGGAGGAGGCGCGAAAAGCCCGCTGTGGAAGAAGATCATTGCGAATGTGCTGAACCTCAAGGTCGACGTGATCGAAAGTGAGGAAGGACCGGGACTTGGCGGAGCGATCCTCGCTGCGGTCGGCTGCGGTGAGTACGCGTCCGTGAAGGAGGCTGCGGAGAAGATCGTGAAGATCATCGACACGATCGAGCCGGATCCGGAGCTTGCGGCAAAATACGACGCGCGGTACGCGCAGTTTAAGGAGATTTATCCGGTATGCAGGCCGCTGTTTGAGATTATCCGGTAAACGTACGCTGCGAGGATGCCGGATGCGGACTGAAACCGCGTATGATGTCAGGTCACTGAAATATTTACATATATCATAGGAGGATTTAAAAATGATGAACAACATTCCCAATGTAAAAGTAGGCATTGTAGCCGTCAGCCGCGACTGCTTTCCGGAATCGCTTTCTGTGAACAGAAGAAAGGCTCTGGTGGAGGCGTACAAGGCAAAGTACGACGCGGCGGATATCTACGAATGCCCGATCTGCATCGTCGAGAGCGAGATCCATATGGTGCAGGCGCTCGAGGATGTAAAGGCGGCGGGCTGCGAGGCCCTCGTCGTCTACCTTGGCAATTTCGGACCGGAGATTTCCGAGACGCTGCTCGCGAAGCATTTTGACGGACCGGCCATGTTTATCGCGGCGGCGGAGGAATCCGGCGATAATCTGGTTCAGGGCCGCGGCGACGCTTACTGCGGTATGCTGAACGCAAGCTACAATCTGAAGCTGCGCAATATCCGCGCCTACATTCCGGAATATCCGGTCGGAACGGCGGAAGAGTGCGCCGATA
>CANRGB010000156.1 GCA_947630005.1 uncultured Lachnospiraceae bacterium | reverse complement strand
GGGCCGAACGGAGCAGGGAAAACCACGCTGATCAATATTTTTATCGGTATCCTGCAAAAAAGCTCCGGCAGTCTGCTGATCGACGGGCAGGAGGCAGAAAAGCTGGGGACAGAATTTTTGAGACATATCGGCTATCTCCCCCAATATCCTCAGTTCTACAAAAGCTTTACCGTGGAAGATTTCATGGCTTACATCTGTGTCCTGAAGGATATTCCCAAAATCACCGGCAGGCACCGGACAGAGGAACTTCTGGAAATGGTAAATCTCACGGAACACCGCCGCAAGAAAATCGGCACGCTGTCAGGAGGAATGCGCCAAAGACTGGGGATTGCCCAGGCGATGCTGAACAATCCGGATATCCTGATCCTTGATGAACCGACTGCCGGACTCGACCCGCAGGAACGCATCCGCTTCCGAAACCTGATCTCCCGGTTCTCCGCGGATCGGATCGTGCTTCTGGCTACGCATATCGTATCGGATGTGGAATTTATTGCCAGCGAAGTGCTTCTTCTGAAAGACGGGATTCTGCTGAAACAGGACAGGCCAGGGGAACTGACGCAGTCGATTGCAGGCAAAGTATGGGAACTGACGCTTCCCGATCCTCAGATGACAAAGCAGTTCGACGCCATGCAGATCAGCAGCATGATTCATGATACAGACGGAGTTCATCTGCGTATGGTCTGCGAAAACTGTCCAGGCAAAGGGGCCTCTCCTGCATCGCCGAATCTGGAGGATGTTTTCCTTTATTACTGCAGCGAGGATAAGAATGATACGACAAATTTATTTTGAATTCCGAAAACATTTTCTGAAATTTCCTGTATGCGCGGCTGTGATTTTTTTCCTGCTGCTGGATGCTTTTCAGATTTCCGGCGTATATCAGGAGAAATCCATTTTTTCCATGATGCCAGAATGGCGGGGCAGGTATGAAAGCCTGTACCCGGTCTATGGAGGACTGATCACAGAGGAGAAAATAAGAGATCTGATGGCGCACTATCGTCCATTGAAGGCCGAGGGAAACCTCCGCCCGGGCAGCGAATATGAGGAGGCGCTGATGCTCGAAAAGTGCTTTGTGGAGCCCCTGCAGTATGCTTACGAATACCGGCAGAACGCTGCTCAGATTACAAAAAGGGCGCTGGAAAACGCAGACTTTTACCAGCAGATGGGGAATGGCTGCGCCAACCGCAAAAATCAGCAGATCGCGGGAATGTTTTCGGGCCGGCGGATACCGGAACTTTGCTATACAGAGATGTACCAGTATTATCTGCAGTACGATTTTTCTGTTTTTCTGGTGCTTCTCCTTGTTATTTACGGACTGGTCAATGTGTTTGTGCTGGAAAAGGAAACAGAGATGGAACTGCTCCTTCAGACAACCATACAGGGAAAACGAAAATCAGCCGCAGCCAAACTACTGGCTTCCATCCTTTTTGCGATCAGCATAAGCCTCCTGTTCTGGTTTGCCGATTTCCTCTTATTCGGCTGCCTGTTCGGGAGCTTCGGCGGCGGGAACTGCCCAATCTACGCAATCGAGTATTTTGAGACATCCCCTCTTTCCATGCCCTTGTTTTTCTTCGCTCTTTTTGCGATGGGGCTGAAAACGGCCGGAATTCTGGTGTTTGGCATGGCCGTTTTGCTGTTGTCACGCCTGTGCAGAAATACATTGCTCCCATTTGTGGGGAGCATCCTTCTTATCGGAAGCTGTCTGCTTGCCTATGACGCGGATCTGCCTTCCGCCTGTAATCCGGTCAGCCTTCTGATCTGCCGGGAGCTGTTCCACTGGGTCGATTTTATCGATCTGGCCGGTATCCCGGTTCTGACCTGGCAGCTCTGCTTTGGGACAGCACTGCTCATGCTGACCGCATTTTCAGCTGTGATTCTTTATGACAGGAGACCGGGGCCGAAAAGTCATGCGTTCCATATTCACATGAAAAGGCGTGACACCAAATCCCCAAAAACACCGAAAAACCGACAGGAGTGAAACAGAGATTCGCAAACAAGAGATGCGAAGAAATCCATGACATCATGGGGCAAAATCTCTTTTGACACCGGCATCATGACATTCGAAAAGGAGGATCTGTCCATGGACATCTTAAAATTTGAAGCAAGAAAAATGTTCCGCTATCGGCGGGGACCCGTATATGTTTTTCTGTTTCTGGTATCGGAGCTGTTTCTACTGTCCGCCGGTGCACCGGCTAATCCAGAGATGTACGCGCACAAAGATGACTGCATCTGGTATCTGAATCAGATCGGCGGCCAGCTGACAGAAGAACACCAGAAATTTCTGGAAGAAGAAGCTGCCGCAATGTCACAAGCCGACAGCGCCGTCCAGACTGCTTATAAACAATATTTTGACGGTCTGATCTCACAGGACACACTGGAAGAAAATGTAGAATCCCCTTTCGCCACGCTTGAACGGAAAGCTGGTTTTCACGTAATCTATGAACAATACCTCTACGCGCGGCAGGATCCGGCACACCGCTATCTTCTGAACACCAACGGCTGGGAGGCCCTGCTCTCCCGCGGCGGATTGGATCTGCCGCTGATCCTCGTATTATTTCTGCTCCTGGCTCCCATTTACTGCGACGAGGGGAAAAGCCAGATGGATACGCTCTCCCTTACCATGAAAAAAGGCGGGACCTTTCTTTCCCGCTATAAGATTTTATATTCTGTTCTGGTGGTGCTGGCGCTGAATGTAAGCGGCATGGCGGCAGAGCTTCTCTTTGTGTCGGAAAAATACGGACTTCCGAATGGGAATTTTCCGCTGCAGAGCCTCTCCTGTTACGGAACGTCCACAAAGGAATTATCTCTGTGGTCGGCGTATTTCCTGACAATCGCACTGGAAACGGCAGGAAGTCTCTGCCTGGATGTTTTCATCCTGTTTGGAACGGCACTGACAAAAAAATACGCGCCCGTCCTGTTGGGATGCATGGCAGCCGTATTTCTGCCGGTCTATGGTTTTTCCCAGACCATTCGCTATACACTGCCCGGTCCTGCCGGATTTCTGACACCTTCAGGCTTTTTGCGCGGGGATCAGACTGCTGTGGACAGTCTCACCGGAGAATCGGTAACGGTTTTCGGAGAAATCTCTCTGAGCGGACTGCTGCTGCGTCTTGCTTTGACGGCGGCGCTCTGTCTTTTTATGATCGCGGCCGTTCAGCGGAAAAACTCCGGCAAATGGAAACATCATTCGTTTCGTACCATATCAAAGCTGTCAGCCCTGTGTGCGGCCGTATTCCTGACCGCGGGACTGTTCGGCTGTGCGGGGCCTGCCTCCCGGGAAATATCGGATACAATTCATGACAACGGAAAAGCTTCGGAGCGGATTTCCTATTGCTTATCAGATGCCGGTCATTATGAGACAGACGATTACCGAATTGAAGCAAAGGAGGACGAAAACCTTGAATTACATCTGACCGCGGAAGATAAGCATACAGGCAGGCAGTTTCCTCTGGTGCGGGATGTTTTTGAAGATTCCTATGAGGTGATGCCCTGCATCTACGGAAACGGAAATTACGTCTATTACATCAAAATGACTGTGGATAAATCCGAAACCATTCTGTATTCCATGTATGAGCATCTGCTGGTGCAGGAAGTAAACCTTAAAGATTTTTCTGAAAGAACCATCCTGAAACTTCGGATGAATGAGAAAAATCTGCTGGGAGCGATTTTTCAGACAAAATCGGCAGATTGGAGTTACTATCTGGCGCTTTTGGGCTTCTTCCTGGATAAAGATTATGTTTATTTCATCTCGTCCGGGGATATCAGCAGAGTCAGCTATCTCACAGGAAAACGCGAGGTACTGATTGAAGCGCCGCTGCTTTCCAGTGTCGCCTATGACGGCCAAAACATCTATTATCTGAATGAACGGTTCCGGCTCGTGAAATTCAGCCTGTCCGAACAGGAAAGCCAGGTGATGTCAGACAAAATAATGCAGCAGTTTACTCTGCCGCCGGCGGTATCCACGCAGGCGGAGAGTAAAAATATCGAAAGCATCAATGCCAGTGCAGCAAATTTATTACTTCACCATGCTCATGCCTGAAAAAAGTTTTCCCCGCATCCTACTTTGCACTATATGCCTTGTACCATTTCCCGACTTCTCGATATATTTCCTTTTCATGATCATTCTGCAAAAGTCTGAGCAGCTCAGGAATCCATTCTTCGCAAAAATAATGGATGCTGTATTTCTCATCATACACTGTCAAAAGTGATATCTGTTCCCTCTCCATTCTCTCAGAACATTTCTGATAAGCAAGATACAAATATTTTTTCGCGCGCTGTTCCTCCGCCTTTTCATCCCGTTCCCAAATAAGCCCTGGGCGATTCATCAGCCCCAAATAAAGAATTTTATCAATTTCTATACTCAGCGGGTCATAAAAATCTTCCAGATATATTCTTCCTTTTATCCGCTCCTTCCCGGTATATGGATAATTCTTCAGCCATTTTTGCCGCTCATTTGGACTTTCGACTGCGTCAAGTGCATCTTTTGGTTTATTCAAGCAACAAAATTTGTATTTTTTGCCGCTCCCGCAGGGACAGGGATCATTCCTCCCGATTTTTTTCATTACAGCAGGCTGATGAGATTCCCTTTTCATCGCACGAAGCATTTTTTCGAAATCCTTTTTGGACTTTTCCGATACTTCAGATTCTGAGTTGTCTTCAAACATCGCCCAGTGCCTAAGAGTATTGGCAGCATTTACAGGAGATTCACATAACTGCCTGTCTTCCCGATAATCAAACATCCTATCGACACAGGAATCATATTTTCCCATGACGCCTTCATCCATAAGACCATGATCTAACAGATAGCGTATCTCCGGAAGCATATCGGCAAAATGGCAGCGGCATATGAGACATGCTGCGGCATTATAAAAATAACTATATTCCTGCGCGTCATGCACGCTTTGCTTTAAAAATGATTTCCACTCACTTTCTTTTATAACACCATCCAGGTACAACTGACACATAACATCCAGTACCTCCGACTGGACAAATTCGCCAACCGTGTCATCTCTGGCTGTTTTTTTCAGCAGTTCCAGGTCTCCGTTATAGGTATTGTACAGGATATCCCGCAGACCCGATGTAATGCAATCTCCAATGAGATAATCCAATTCATCCTCCGGCATGGAAACAAACTCTATGATTTTAGGAAAAAATTCCCTGTCCTGAAACTGAGCCAGCAAAAACAGCGCATAAAAATGAAGCTGATATCCTTCTTCCATCTCATTTCTTTTGGCAAATGCATACTCCACCGAAGCCCTCAGATACGGAATTGCTTCTTCTCTGTTCTTTTCTATTATCCGGAAAGCCTTCTCCGGGAGACGGCTGCTTTTATATGTAATTTCTTCTATCGCTCTTTGTAATTCATTCATCTCTTTGCCTCGCTTCGCCTTTTCTATTTATACTTTTTGCTTTTTGTCCGTACACCGGCCATACCTGCATCTGTACACCGCCCCCTGCCCGCACGCCTGCAGACATGCCCCGCAGCGTATACATTCCAGACTGTTCGGCTCTTTCCAGACCGGAATATCCATCCCGCAGACCTGCCGGCATTTGCCGCAGCCCGTACATTTATCCTCGTCCACTTCATACCGATAGAAGGCGATCCCACTGAACAGGCTGTATACCGCGCCGAGCGGACACAGGTATTTGCAGAAAGGCCGGTAATACAAAACCGCCCCCAGCACACAGACCGCCAGGATCACCACTTTCCAGCGAAAAAGCCAGCCGACCGCCCCGCGCAGCGGCACATTGGAGAGCACCAGCGGGAGTCCGGCAAAAAGCGTCCCTTCCGG
>CANRGB010000155.1 GCA_947630005.1 uncultured Lachnospiraceae bacterium | reverse complement strand
TAATCAGTATTTACTAAGATCATCTTCTTCTCCTTTCTTTATCTCATTTATTCTTTCCATGCAGACTTTAATCATTACCGCCGCCAACACAAGAGGAATTATTCCCAGCGCGTACTTCCATACACCGTCAAATATCGTAATCAAAAGACAGAAATAAACAATGTAATAAAGTACCATGATAATGGAAATCAGAATCGGCGCTATCATTTTCCTTCCGTGTAATCCCATTTTCACCACCTCCCCAGGTATCTGCGGAATAAATTTATTTTGTCATTTATCCTGCGGTAAAAACTTTATCGCAAAGCCATAAAGTATCGGAACAATCCGAAAACTTCCGCATATTTGTATATTATTTATGATAAGGTTCATGATGTATGATCCGAAAACTCCGGTAGATCTGCTCCAGCAGAATCATCCGCATCAGCTGGTGCGGAAATGTCATTTTGGAAAAGCTCAGCTTCCAGTCGGCGCGCTGCAATACCTTCTCGGAGAGTCCAAGCGAGCCGCCGATCACAAAGACAAGACTGCTCTCGCCCTGCACGCCAAGCTTCTCAATCCTGGCGGCAAGCTGCGGGGAATCCACCATCTCCCCCTCGATCGCAAGCGCGGTCACATAATCGCCGCTTCGTATGCGGGCGAGTATCCGCTCGCCTTCCACGTCTTTAATCTGCTGTTCCAGGGACTCGGAAACGCCGTCCGGTGTTTTTTCATCTGCCACTTCGACCAGCTCGACTTTGCAGTACCGTCCCAGACGCTTTACGTACTCCGCGATTCCGTCCCTCAGATATTTTTCTTTGAGCTTTCCGACTGATATCACTGTGATTTTCATAATTATTCCTCTTATGTCATCTTTTCAGCTGTTTCAATCGTTCTTTGTCGATTTCCGGCACACGATATGACTCCCGGATTTTCTGTATCGTCTTGTTGTGCGTGAAAACATCCAAAGTTTCTTTCCTGAGAAAGGCTTCTGTCTCCTGCGGAAAACGCACATACCACGACGAGAGAGCCCAGGCCACAGCCATCCGGATATAAAACGGCGCTTCATTTTTCTGCGCGGCGGCAGAGACAGAATCCGCGGATCCGGAATTTTCTAAAACAGAACTCATCCGGGAATTTCCATCTGTTTTCGATCCATCCGTGCCGCCGATTTTTTCCCAAAGGGAATCCGGCCTGAAAATTCTCTCATACGCTTCAAACTGAAGTTCCCGGTACGGTTCTTCCAGAAAATGATCCATCATGCACACGATCGCAAAGCGGACTTCAAACTCCCGTCCGCCATCCAGGCAGGTCCGGATAAAATTCAGCCAGTATTCCGGATCCCGACGCATAAACTTAAACGTACTGCAGCAACAGTCACAGACTGCCCAGTTATTGATCCGCGGTACAAAATCCGCCATGTACTTTGCGCGCGTTTCCAGATCCATCTTTGCGTAACCAGTCACCAGTCCGCGCAGCATCAGTTCCTCATAGCAGCCGTCATCCGCTCCTGCAAGAAAAGATTTCCAGTCATCTTTTGCGATTTTTCGGGCAATTTCTCTGCACTTTGGCATCCGGACACCGAGCATCGACGTAAGTCCCGGGACAAGTGACTGATGAAAATTTTTGTACTGATCCTCAGCAAAAGCAAGAAGCTCTGCCCTGGTCCATTCTAAAATATCCATCGTCATTTACTCCAGTCCCGCAAAGAACAATTCATAAAAATCGTCCTCTCCTTCCAGCATCGGAGAATTTTCACCGCCGCCGTTTGTGCTGCGCCGCATCGACGCATAAAACTCTTCTCCCGCATTGATCAGATCCATCGGATAGATCTCATACCCCAGTTCCCGGCTCGCTTTGCAGAAAGCGTCCAGAGGATCCTCTGCTTTTCGTGCCGCAAGCAGTTTCTTTTTGACATCTTCTTCTCTCCTGGCTCTGCGCGCCAGTTCATCCAGATATTCTACTGTGCTCATCTCAGATACCCTCTCAAAACTATTCATAAATCGATATTTCCGTTCTTTCTTTTGTGATATCCAGCCCGTACTCCCCCACATCCAGAGCGCCGCTTTCCAGTGAAATAAACGGTGAAAATTCCACGGTTTTTCTCATAACAACCTCCGTTCAGAAGTTTAGATTGCCTTCTCTTTCCACTTCCCTCTGCGGTAGAAGAATACGGTGATGAGAGCGCCCAGTATCCATGATACCAGCAGGGAAATAAAGATACATTCTCTCCGGCCGTTCGGCAGTTCCGGAGTGCGTGTAAGCCATGAAATCCCATATGCAAGCGGCACACGGATCAGAACTGTCGTCGCAAGGGAGATCCACATCGGAGTCATCGTATCGCCGGCCCCGCGCATAACGCCGGAAAGGCTCTGCGTAACTGCCATCGCGATGTAGCCGACCGCGAGGATCCGCATCATGCTCATACTGAGATCGACCAGTTCATCGGTCTCCGTAAAGATCGCCATCAGATATTTTCCGAAGATCAGGATCAGCGCGGTGATGACGGCGGAACAGACCAAAGCCATCAGCGTTCCCTGTTTTGCGCCGCTTGTGACGCGGTCCGGTTTGCGTGCGCCTACGTTCTGCCCTGCGTATGTCGTCATGGCTGTGCCGAACGAGAAATTCGGCATCATCGCGAAACCGTCGACACGCATGATGATGACGTTCGCGGCGATAAACATCTCCCCGAAGCTGTTCGTCAGAGACTGCACGACGATCATTGCCATGGAGAAAATCGCCTGCGTCATACCGGAAGGAAGGCCCAGGCGGATGATCGTCCATGCGTGGGACTTCTTCATCTTCAGATAGTGCAGCTTCAGATCGAAAAGATCGGTCATGTGCGCGAGCTTTCTCATACAGAGAATCGCGGAAATGGCCTGTGCGATCGCGGTCGCAAGCGCCACGCCGGCGACACCCATCTTGAACACCGCGACGAACGTCAGATCAAGAAAGATATTCAGTACGGTCGCGATCAGCAGATAGACAAGCGCGGACACGGAGTCGCCAAGTCCCCGGAGGATTCCTCCGAGGATATTATAGTAGGAAAGACCGGCGACTCCTATCATCAGAATGATCAGATAGGAAGTGCACCAGTCAATGATTGAGTCTGGTGTATTCAGCAGCCGAAGCAGCGGACGGGTGACAAGCGGCCCGACGATCATCAGGAACAGAGAAGTAATCGCGTTCAGCGTGATACAGCAGCCGATTGTCCCTGAGAGGGCCTCCCGATCCTTCGCGCCGAAATACTGGGATACCATGATCCCGGCTCCGACAGAGATTCCGAGGAACAGAACAATCAGCAGATTCAGAATCGGACTGGCGCTGCCTACCGCGGCCAGCGCGTTGTCTCCCACATAACGTCCTACCACGATGCTGTCCACCGTGTTGTAAAGCTGCTGCGCAATGTTTCCGACCAGCATGGGGACTGTAAAGATAAGAATTTTCTTCCATGGCGCTCCCTCCGTCATGTCAGATGGGGCAAACAATTCTTTTAACATCTTATCATCTCCTGTACGTTTTAATTTTGTAAAATTTTTTATGAATTTACAGCTTTCCCCATCATAACATACGGAACAAAAATCAGCAAGCACTACGTAAATCTTCTCTTAATCTCCTCAAATTTCTCCGCCGTCAGAAGCGCGTCTTCTCTCCTGCCCTGAAAATGCACGATATAGGTCCACCTGCCGTACGGCTCGATCTTCCGGATTCGGGAGAGATTGATGATATAGGATTTATGACTGCGCAGAAACTGATCCGGATTCAGTTTTTTCTCAAGCTCGGAGAGTTTCGCGGAGGTCACGTAGCTGTCCGTCTCCGTGTAAATCACAGTCGAATTGTTTTCCCGCTGGATCAGAATGATGTCCGGGATATTGATAAAGCTCATGCTCTCCTTCCCCTTGACGAGAAGCTTATCCTGCCGGTACACGGACTTCACGATACGTTCCTCCTGCTCGAAAGGGGAAGCAGAGCCAAGCGACTGGATCCGGTTCAGCGTGCGGTTCACCCGCTCAAGGTCGAACGGTTTTACCAGATAATCGAATGCATAGAGTTCAAACGCCTCCGGCATATACTCCGCATGGGCCGTCGCGAAAATGATCTTGACCTTTGGGTCCAGATCGGTCAGAATCCTCGCGCACTCGATACCGCTGCTTCCTTTGATCGCAATGTCAAGGAACACGACCTCCGGTTTCTGACGCCGGAACTCGATCACCGCCTCGGCGAGCTCCTCGCACTCGGCCACCACCTGAAAATCCTCATGTTTTTCTATGATTTTTCTGAGAAGCAGGCGCATGCCTGCTTCATCTTCGATCAGCATTACTTTGATTGCCATACTGCTTCCCCTGCATATCGTTTCATCCGCTCTCTGCGGCGCTTCCGTGAGACCGGTTCCCCGAGGATTTCTGCCCAGAGAACCGCTTTCTGCAGCTCCCGGACATCCCTGATTTCAAAAGAATCCAGACACACTGTGCCAGGAGATGCCGCCTGACGGCCGGTCTTTTTTCTGCTCACATGATCCTGCCCGTTTTCCTGCAGGATTCCATCTTCTTTTGTCTCCGGGGAGGAACCGGTATCTCCGCTTTCCTCCCCGGGAAGCTGCCGCGCTGTTTTTTTCATTTTTTTGCCGGCAGCTTTTCCGTTCTGATTTTTTCCGTTCTTTTTCTTTTTCGCTTTCTTTTCCGAAGATACCGCAGAGATCGCGGCAGATTTCGGATTCGGCATCGCATTTTTGGTGTAAATACTGGAAAGACTCTGCATCGCCGCGTTTATCTGTCCAGGATTTCCGAGGGAAAATCCAGCCATTTTCATTTTATTCCTCCTCCCTCTGCCTGCATGATGTTTGCTGTTCAAGACTTATCTGCGGATTCTGACACAAACTTCAAGGACTGCTTTTTGCTGATATCTGTCAGCAAACAAACCCCGCCGCGCACAGTTTCATGACTTCATCGTGTCAGCTTTTCCTGTCCCTGCATCCCCGATGGTCTGTCTCATCTCGGTATCCGCTCTCAGGTTCTGCAGCTCATAGTAGTCCATGACGCCGAGCTTTCCCTCACGCAGCGCGTAGGCCATGGCCTTCGGCACTTCCGCCTCCGCCTCGACGACGTAGGCGCGCATCTCCTGCTCTTTCGCGACAGCCATCGCGCGGCGCTCTTCCGCTTTCGCCTGGGCAATGTTCTTGTCGGCTTCGGCCTGCAGGCTCTGCAGCTGCGCGCCGATGTTTCTTCCGACGTCGATGTCCGCGATATCGATGGACAGAATCTCAAACGCCGTGCCGGAGTCAAGCCCCTTGCTGAGCACACGCTTGGAAATATCATCCGGATTCTCGAGCACTTCCTTATGAGACATCGCGGAACCAACTGTTGTTACAATTCCCTCGCCGATTCTCGCGAGCACAGTCGCCTCGCCGGCTCCTCCGACAAGCCTTTCCAGATCGGCCCGGACAGTTACTCTGGCTTTTACGAGCAGCTCAATTCCGTCTTTTGCGACAGCGGAGACGTTCGTCGTCTCGATGACCTTCGGGTTGACGCTCATCCGGACCGCTTCCAGAACATTTCTTCCCGCCAGATCGATCGCCGCGGCCTTTTCAAACTGCAGCTCAATTCCTGCACGCTCCGAAGCGATCAGCGCGTTCACGACGTTATCCACGTTGCCGCCCGCCAGATAGTGGGCCTCAAGCTGATTCACGCCAAGATCGAGTCCGGCTTTTCGCGCCTTGATCAGCGGCATAACAATCTTTGCCGGCTTTACGCGCCGCAGCCGCATGCCAATCATGTTAAAAATGCTGATCCGCACGTTGGCGGCGAGCGACGATACCCACAGTCCGACCGGCACAAACATGAAA
>CANRGB010000154.1 GCA_947630005.1 uncultured Lachnospiraceae bacterium | reverse complement strand
ATATCCGGCTCGTTGATCAGCGTTCTCACCAGGGCGACTCTCTGCGCCATTCCTCCTGAGAGCTGCTGCGGATAATCGTTGCGGAAGTCCTCCAGCCCGATCAGCCGGAGCATATGTTCCACTTTCTCTTTGTTCTGTTTATATTTTTTCTGCATCCGCAGACTGAATGAGATATTCTTTTCGACGGTGAGCCACGGAAACAGCGTGGGTTTCTGAAATACCAGCCCCCTCTGGGGATCCGGTTTTGTGATCCGCTCTCCGTTAAGACTCAGCGTTCCTTCCGTCGGCAAAATCAGGCCGGCGATCAGCCGGAGGATCGTTGATTTCCCGCACCCGGAAGTCCCCACAATGCTGATGAATTCTCCGTCCTGAAAATCAAGATTAATGTCAGCAAGCGCATTCGTGATCTCATTGCCCTCCACGCGGGCAAAGCTTTTTGATACATGTTCCAGTTTCAGCCGGATGTTTTCGCTCATCTACTGTCTCACCATCCCTCTCTGCCAGCGCAGCACCCTGTTTTTGATCCGGTTCAGTATACGTGTGACCGCGGTAAAAATCAGGCAGATGACGATGATGGCCGCATACATTTTATTGTACATTGCCCACGATTTCGCCCAGATAATGTACCAGCCAAGGCCGGATTCCACGCCGATCATTTCCGCAATCATCAGCGCCGTGCATGCGCTGCTCATCCCCTGAACCAGTCCCTGGATGATGTTCGGCACGGCATGAGGAATCGCTACCCGGAATACCAGCTGCCTTTCATTGGCCCCCAGCGTTCTGGCCGCCTCAAAATACGCCACATCCACGTTGGCAATTCCGGTCATGGACGCTGTCGTCACCGCGAACCAGACGCCCAGCCCGATGATAAACACGCTGCCGCGGAACAGAGTAGCCGCAACGACCATGACAATAGGGATCCAGGTGGAAGTCGGGATCGGCCCCAGGATCTTGAGAACGGGATCCACCCAGTATCTCACTTTTTTGCTGTACCCGCAGGTGATCCCGGTGATCAGTCCCAGAACTGCTCCGCTGAAATATCCGCAGAACAGAAGCTTCAGCGTACTTATGGCGCTCTCCAGCAGATATTCCCGGTCGTCCACCATCACGTAAAAGATATCATTAACCCACGGAAAGAAGGGATACAGCAAAGTCCCCGTCTTTAAAGTCAGAACATCATAAAACGTCAGCAGCAAAAATAAGAAGGAAAACAGCGGTGCCCAGTACCGCAGCCTGTCGAACAGCTCTTTCTTCCCTTTTTTCCGTTTTATAAAAGATACCGCCAGAAACACGGCATACAGCCCGGTCAGCAGAACCAGAAAGCCAAAATAAAGAGGCAGTTCTTTATCCTCCCGGACATTCGGCAGCGCCAGATATTCCCACAGAGCCAGAAGTCCGCAAAAAACAGGCAGAAAAGAAATCACCAGATCCATCTTTTTCTGAAACGGCGTCTTTTCTGCCTGTTCAAGTTCCATCAGTTCTTCTTTTGTCATCGTTTTTTCCATTGAAGCCACTCCTCAGTACAACATTGCAGCAGCTGTTGTTTACTTTTTTTCGGATTGTGACCGACATCACTTTCCGCTTTGCCTCTTTATTGTATCATTCTCCCTGTTTTTTTGTCCAATTACGTTTTCTGATGATATTTTGTTTGTATCAATATTTTCTATAATTCAATGGTAAAAAATTACATGGCGTTCTTCTTATAAAACGATGTTGGGATCAAAAGGTATTTTGGGGTCTTCACTCCGTTCCGGTCGGTTCTGAACGAGTGCCACTGGCACTCAGCACCCTGATATCATAAAATTCCTGTGACACAAAAACCCGGCAGACCTTTTTCAGATCCCCGGGTTTTTCCCATCCCGCACTATGATACCGGAAGAAGAATCCTTTGCTCCATAGCGCCACGGCCATTTTGCGTCTCATACTCCTGTATCAGTTACTGTTCACTCCCTTGCAGGTCGTGAACGTAACACGCTCCGCGATGCACAGAAATGCTGCTGCCGCAGCATTTCGCGCCACAATTCTCGGGATTTCTGTGCATTTGGCACAGAAATCACCTCGCGGGACAGCGCATGTGTGAACTGTAACCTGTATCATACCTATACGAGAAATTATGTTCTGGCGCAGACATGTGGGAATCGAACCCACCCAGGACGCTGCTAACGCCCAACACTGGTTTTGAAGACCAGGAGGCACACCAGTTACCTTACTGCCTGCATGTTTTTATGGCAACACTCTAACACATTTTAAAAGAAGCGTCAAGCCCCGCCATTTCTCCGGTGAATTATAAGGCCGCCGCCTTCCCGAAACTGCACGCCGGATAACGGCATTCCTCACACCCAAGGCAAAGTCCCCCATGTCCGAGCACTGTGATATCTCTGCGCGTCACCGGCGCTTTTGCCGCAGCCCGCGGGAGCATCAGATCAAAAATCGTGCTTTTCGCGTACATGACACAGCCGGGCAGTCCCATGACCGCGGTTCCGTCCTCAAAATACGCAAGGCAGAACATCGCGCCGGGAAGAACCGGAGCTCCATAGGAAATGACCTTTGCGCCGCTCTCTTTGATCGCTCCGGGCGTCTGGTCGTCAGGGTCAACGCTCATGCCGCCCGTCGTGACAATCAGCTCGCAGCCCTTCTCCTTCAGCGCAAGGATCGCGTCCGTGATCATCTTCTTATCATCGCTGACGGTTATGTGATCGGTAACTTCGATGCCGTACTGCTCCAGCTTCTTTTCCACCACCGGCGTGAAGGTATCTTTAATTCTGCCGTAATATACCTCGCTTCCCGTCGTCACGATCCCCGCTTTTTTAAGAGTGTAAGGAAGCAGGCTGCACAGCGGCTTCTCTCCCGCCTTCTCCTTCACCAGCTCCATCTTTTCCTTCGCGATCACAAGCGGGATCACCCGCGTTCCGAGAAGCTTGTCACCCTTCTTCACCGGCGTGAAAGTATGGCGCGAAGCGATCATGACCTGCTCGATCTCATTGATTTCATTCAGGCGGTTCACATCAATGCAGAAGAGTCCGTCACAGTCCGCGACCAGGTCAATCTTTCCCTCTTTAACCGGCGTCGGGGACATGTGCTCATTGATACAAACATCACATAAAATTTGCGCTGCCTCGTTTTCATGCCAGACGGTATCGTCATTCTCCCAGATATACAGCGTCTCCTTTCCCATGCTGAGCAGCACCGGAATATCTTCCTCCGTCACAATATGCCCCTTCCGGAAACGGGCATCCTTTGTCACGCCCCTGATAATTTGCGTCAGATCATGACAGAGTACCTGTCCCACAGCTTCTTCCGTTCGAATCAGCTTCATTATAAAACCTTCTTTCTTAATCTTCCGGATACAGCAGCAGCACATTCTGCGGCGCGATCCCCAGCTTCTCCGGCATCTGCTGGGGACTGCGGTCCTTCGGAATTCTCCACCAGAGATCCGGCGTCCCCTCCTGCTGCCCTGTATAATGAAACAGTATCCTCACCTCAAACGGTTCCTCCCGTTTGGCCGAGTACACGACCGGAAACAGGTTTTCCCGCGATTTCGGATTAAAATAATGAGCCCGCAGTCCCACCGCGCAGAGATCATCCCGCACCGGCTGAGCCGTCCTCAGACGGATTCCCCACTCCGGCACATCCGCCTCATATTCTCCGGCTTTCTGTGCGTCCGCGATATTCTTGCAGCCCGTCAGAACGGCGGCGGCCCGGCTTCCCGGATCTGCAAAAAGTTTTTTTGTTCCCGCAGTCTTTAATATCCTTCCACCGTCCATCACAGACACGTCGCCGCAGAGATAATAAACTTCATCCCTGTTGTGGCTGACCAGAACCACATCCTTCCCGAATTTCTGCAGAATCTGACGCACCTGGGTCTGAAGCAGCTCGCGCAGATAGGCATCCAAGGCGGAAAACGGCTCGTCGAGCAGCAGAAGTTCCGGTTCGCCTGCCAGCATCCGCGCAAGCGCGACCCGCTGCTGCTGCCCTCCGCTGAGCTGGTGCGGATATTTCTCCCGAAATTCCGAGATTTTCATCGCCCCGATCACATCCTCCAGCTTTCTTTGGCGCGCTGCCCGGTCTTTTTCCCGGCATAATCCGCACAGAATATTTTTCTCCGCCGTCATGTTCGGAAAAAGCGCGTAATTCTGAAACAGATAGCCGACGTTTCGTTCCTGCGGCCTCAGATTGATCTTCTTTTCACTGTCAAACAATACTCTTCCGTTCAGGACAATCCGTCCTTCATCCGGTTTTTCGATCCCCGCGATACTTTTGAGCGTCATGCTCTTTCCGCAGCCCGAAGCCCCGAGAATACCCAGGATACCTCCCTCATATTCCAGATCAACGTGGAGTATAAAACTTCCAAGTTTCCTTTTTATATGCACAGAAAGACTCATGTCCCACCTGCCTTTCCGTTCTTACTCTCAAGCAGATTCACCGTCAGCAGAATTACCGCCGATATTGCCAGATTCACCATCACCCACTGAAACGCCCCGGCTTCGTCATTAGTCCGCCAGAGCTGATAAACCGTCGTTGATATGGTCGCCGTCCTGCCGGGGACATATCCGATCAGCATGCTGGTCGCCCCATATTCACCGAGCGCCCGCGCAAACGCGAGCACGAGTCCGGCCAGGATCCCCTGCCTGCAGGCAGGCATTCGGATCCGCCAGAAAATATACGTGTTGGAGAGTCCAAGCGTCTGTCCTGCGTACGCCAGAGACAGATCAAAGCTTTCGAAAGCCCCTCGCGCCGTCCGGTACATAAGCGGGAAAGCGACCACCGCCGAGGCCGCAATCCCGCCGTACCAGGTCATCGCGAACCGGATTCCGTACTGCGCAAGAAACATCCCGAGCGGTCTTTTCGGCCCCAGCAGGATCAGCAGAAAATATCCGCAGACGGTGGGCGGCAGGACCATCGGCAGCGTGAAGATCACATCCAGAAGTCCTTTCAGGACTCTCGGCAGTTTTGCCACATAATACGCGGCGGCAATCCCCGCAAAGAACACGATCACACAGCTTACAGCCGCGATCCTGACTGAATTCCACAGCGGATACCAGTCCATGTCCGCTCACCTCATTCTTTCCTTGTTTATTACTGCACTGTATCTGTCTTTTCCGGTTTCCAAACTGTTTTATGTCCTTTCAGAATCCCTTCAAAGACATGTCATTCCGAGCCCTTCCAAATCCATGGTCAAAACTGATCATTTCACGGAACTCAGCCGCAGGCAGTTTTTGTTCACTCGGTTTCGGCCATCTCTGTCTCGGCCGCTTCTTCACCGCCATCCGGATTCACCGGCGAGAACCCTACATTTTCAAACACAGCCATGCTCTCATCTGTCAGAAGATAATTGAGAAATTCCTGCGCCTCGGCCGCGTGAGCGCTGTTCTTCATAACGGCCGCCGGATAGATGACCTGGCCGCACATTTCGGCCGTCGCATAATCCTGTACGGTCAGTCCCGCTGAGAACGCGTCCGTGCAGTAGATCACGCCGCAGTCAACGCTTCCTTCCGTGATCTGCGTCGTCACTTCCTTGACGTTTGAACCGTAGGAGATCACGCCGTTCGCGGCAAGTTCTTCCTCACTGAGGCCGTAATACTCCAGAATTTTCTGCGTGTACTGGCCGACCGGCACGTCGCTGTTGCCCATTGCCATCAGAATCGTGCCTTCCTCAAGCGCCTTAGCCCAGTCGTCAAACGTCTCAATCCCGTTCGGATTGTCCTCGCTGACGCACAGCGTAACCCTGTTCTCAAGCAGATTGATCCGCGAGTCCTCCAGGACAAAATCAAGTCCGTCCGTGTTGACCTTGGGGTCAGCCGTGATGTCGAGCTGATCCATCTGAAGCTGTCCCGCCGAGATAAACAGGTCGCACGCGGCTCCCTCCTCGATCTGGGTCTTCAGCGTCCCCGACG
>CANRGB010000153.1 GCA_947630005.1 uncultured Lachnospiraceae bacterium | reverse complement strand
GCGCTGATCATGCAGCCTGAGTTTGTCGTGGCGGACGAGCCGATCTCGGCGCTCGACGTTTCGATCCGTGCGCAGGTGCTGAACCTTCTGAATCAGCTGCAGAAGACCAGAGGGCTGACTTATCTGTTTATCGCGCATGACCTGTCGGTCGTAAGATTTATCTCCGACCGTATCGCGGTTATCCATAAAGGAAGGATCGTGGAGCTCGCGGAAGCGGAAGAGCTGTTCCTGCATCCGTTCCACCCGTACACAAAGGCGCTGCTCTCAGCGGTTCCGATTCCGGATCCTGAGGTTGAGAAGAAAAAGAAGCTGCTTGTGTACGATCCGTCCATGCATGACTACAGTGTCAATAAGCCGATCTGGGAAGAAATCCTTCCGGGTCATTTCGTGTATGGAAATGAGAAGGAACTGGAAGAATACAGAAAAGAGATCTGATCAGAATCGGATCTGAATGAAAATCCGGATTAAAAGGAGACCTCTGCGGTCTCCTTTTTCCACAGACGGTACGATGCCGCATAATTTTTTGTGATGAAAACCGGCGCCGCGGAGTTTTCCCGGCGGCGTATCCGGCGCAAAATCCTGCGCGGACGGCGGAACTTTGGCCGTGTTTTATCCGGATTGAGGGGAGAATCGATGATCAAGAAAATAAAAGAAATTTTTGAACCCTATATGATCCGTCCGATGATCTACATGTGTGTCATGAAGGGTTCCACGGCTCTGGTTCTGGCAATGCTCTGGAACTACTGGTTCAATGGAGAAGGCCATTTTTCTTTCGTGGAGCACGCGTTCTTTACCGCGGCCGTTTTCTTTCTCATGCTCGCCTGGTTTCAGTATCTGCGGCTTGACGGCGTCAGCCTCGGCACTTTGACCGCCGGGAGGAAAAAGAAGGAGAAACGCCACCGGTCAAAGGATATCGCGGATTTCGCGGATGAGAAGATCATTTCGTTTGACGAACTTGAGCCTGAGGAGCGGAACGTGTGCCGGCTGCTCACGGATCTGATCTGCGCGGTGCTGTTTCTTGTGCCGTCGCTGATCGCGGCTGCGGCCGGGCTGTAAGGAAAGGGGGATGGTATTATTTCCAAAATCAGAGAATGGGCGGGCAAATATTTCAGAAGTCTGCAGGCGCGCATATTTTTTCTGTTTATCCTGGTCGGATTGATACCGATCCTTCTGATGAAATACGTGATCCTTGAAAATTACGAGACGCAGGGCGTGGATCAGAAAAGAAGGCTAATCCAGAGTCAGAGCCAGCAGATCGCGGAGGAGGTCAGTTCGTCCTCCTATATAAAAGGGGAGGCTTCCCAGCTGGTGGACTCGGAGCTGATACAGCTCGCGAACCTGTTCAGCGGCCGTGTGATCATTGTGAACAGCAATTTCCGTATCATCCGCGATACGTACGGGATCGACGAAGACAAATATATTATCTCGGAGGAAGTTCTGCAGAGCTTCCTCGGCAGAAATTCAGTCAACTACAACAAAGGATACCGCTTTCTTGAGATGACGATCCCGATCAGGAACGAGGAGAGCAGCGAAGTGGAAGGGATCATGATCATCAGCATTCCCACCACGGATGTAAACGACGCCAGCGAGGCGCTTGGGAATACGGTCCTGATGCTTCAGATCATCCTCACGGTTCTGATCTGCGCGGTCGCGTTTTATATGTCGCACAGTCTTACCAAACCGTTTAGCAAGATCACCCGATCTCTGGAAGCGGTGCGCGGCGGCGTGAGCGAGGAAACGATCTCCATACCGGATTACACGGAGACGACGCTTTTAGCCGAGGCCTACAACCGGATGCTCCAGCGTATGAAGGTGCAGGAGGATTCGCGGCAGGAATTTGTCTCAAACGTCTCCCATGAGCTGAAAACCCCGATCACTTCGATGAAGGTTCTCGCGGATTCTCTGCTTGCGCAGGACAATGTGCCGGTCGAACTGTACAAAGAGTTCATGAGCGATATCGCGGAGGAGATCGACCGCGAAAACAAGATCATCTCGGATCTGCTTTCCCTGGTGAAGATGGACCGCAAATCTTCCGACGTCGATATCCATGAGACGAATATCAATCAGCTGATCGAACTGATTCTGAAGAGGCTGCGGCCGATCGCGGCGCAGAAGGATATTGAGCTGGTTCTTGAAAGCTTTAAACCGATCATTGCGGAAGTCGACGAGACGAAGCTGACGCTCGCTCTGTCCAATCTGATCGAAAACGGAATCAAATACAACAACGCCGGCGGATGGGTTCATGTGTCTCTGAACGTTGACAACAAATACTTTTTTGTCAAGGTCGAGGATTCGGGCATGGGAATTCCGGAGGAAGCGCAGGAACATATTTTTGAGCGTTTTTACCGCGTGGACAAATCGCATTCGCGGGAGATCGGAGGCACCGGACTGGGACTTGCGATCACGAGGAGCGCGGTACTGCTGCATCACGGCGCGATCAAGGTTTACAGCAAGGAAGGGGAGGGGACGACTTTTACGGTCAGAATCCCTCTGAAATATGTGGAGTAGACGGGAGGCATGGATCGTGAGAAAAAATTGTTTCAGGCTGATGCCTCTTGTGCTTCTGGTTCTGCTGCTGGCGGGCTGCCGGCAGCAGAAGGACGAGAAAGAGACAGGCTATAAGATTTATTATGTCGATGCCGAAGGGGTCAGGCTTCAGGAGAGCTCCTACGTTCCGAAAGCGCAGACGTTTGAGGAGATCATGGATGAGCTCGCGCGTCAGCTCGCGAATCCCCCGTCCGAGTTTGTCAGCGTGCTCAAGAAGGGGGTAAAGATCAAAGGCTACAAGCGCGGGATCGACGCGCTGCGTCTTGACTTTTCCGGGGAGTATTATTCGCTGACCAATATCGAGGAAGTGCTTTTGCGGGCGGCCGTCGTCAAGACGTTCTCCCAGATTCCCGGCGTCATGAAGGTGATGATCACGGTGGAGGGGGAACAGCTTGTCGATACGGACAACCGGGCGGTGCCGGCGATGGATTCGGATGACTTCATTAATACAAAGGAAGGCGGAATCAACTCTTACCAGAATGCCGTTCTGTCGCTTTACTTCGTCAGTGAGAAGACAGGCCGTCTGGAGCGGGAAACGCGTTTCCTGCATTATTCCAGCAACATGGTTCTGGAGAATGTGGTGGCGGAGCAGCTGATCCAGGGGCCTGACAGCCCGGATTTGGAGCCTGTATTTCTGGATACGGTCAGGATTCTCAGCGTGCAGGTGCAGGACGGGATCTGTACGATCGATTTTGATCAGACGGTCAATACGGAGCCGGCGGACGGCGCGGCGGACGCGGAAACCGCGCTGTACGCGCTTGTCAATTCGATCTGCGACACATGCGACGAAGTGGACGGAGTCCGGATCCGGATAGAAGGCATGGGCAATGTGCTGTTCCGCGGCGAGGTATCGCTGGATCATGTTTTCGAGATCAATCTTGAGGGTTCCGCGCCAAAAGATAACATACAATATGTCGAGGGGGAAGAGCCCGCATCCTCTGACAACGAATAAAAGACAGACTGAGAGAGGAGTGCATATATGGTAAAACGCCCGTTGTTCTGGGCCGGCGTGTGCCTGACAGCGGTGCTGGCATGTATGGTTTCGGCGGGGGCAGAGCATCTGCTGCTGCCCCGCGGCCGGACGGATCCGGCGCCGCAGTTTGAGGAAGGAATCGGACTGACCGTGTCCGGACAGGTCGCAGGATGTGACCTGATGCCGGAGAGCACGCGGATCTATCTGGATCATATCCAACTAATTTCTGAAGACAATTCCACTGATTTAGACCGTTTGGTCAAATCATCTTATCAAATCACCTTCTACACAGACGAACAGCGGATACTGCCGGGAGATCTCCTGACCGTCGCGGGAGAATGCCGGAATTTTGAGGCGGCATCTAATCCCGGGCAGTTTGACGCCCTGGAATACTATACGTCAAAGCGTGTGCTTTTTACATTGAAATCTCCGGAGATTCTGGGGAGAAAAGAGGGAAAATTCTCATGGAAGAAGCTTTTGTTCCGGCTGAAATACAGACTTTGCGAGTCGTATAGAAAAATCCTCGGGGAAGAACAGGCGGCGGCCCTGTCCGCGATCACTCTGGGGGAAAAGGCCATGCTTGGGGAGGAGCAGAAAAGCCTGTATCAGGAGGGCGGGATATCTCATATCCTTGCGATTTCCGGACTGCACATTTCCCTGCTTGGAATGGGGCTTTACCGCCTTCTGCGCAGATGCCTGACGCCGCCTGTGCCCGCGGCGGGGCTTTCGGCTCTGCTGCTTGTGAGCTACATAGAGATGACGGGCTGGAGCGCGTCCTCGCGAAGGGCCTGCATCATGTTTTTCCTGTGGCTTGGCGCAAAGATCCTCGGAAGGGCGTTTGACGGGCTGACGGCCCTCGCGGCAGCCGCGGTCTGCCTGCTTATAACGAACCCCGGACTGCTGAAAGAGGCGGCTTTTCAGCTGTCGTTTCTGTCTCTGCTCTCGCTTCTTCTGCTTTCCTCCGGCATGGCGGAAGTTCTGAAGATCCGCTCGAAGGCGGGGCAGGCGCTTCACTCGGCGCTTGCGCTGCAGGCCGGAATGCTGCCCTGCACCCTGTACTTCTTTTATCAGATTCCTCCGTGGAGCATGGCGGTTAATTTTATCGTTATTCCGCTGATGCCGCTGATCATGCTGTCGGGGCTGTTCGGAGGGATCGCCGGCATTTTCTTCTGTCCGGCCGGGATGCTGCTGGCGGCGCCGTCTCATTATCTGCTGGCGCTGACCGGGTTTCTCTGCCGTCTGGAGGGAATGCTGCCGAAATCCCTTCTTATCTGCGGACGGCCGGCTCCGATCCGGATCGTTCTGTATTACGCGCTGCTTGGGACGGCCGCGCTCGCGGCGGCGGGACTGTGCAGGATAAGAAGACAGACCGCGGGCTGTGGGCCTGGATCCCGCGCCGGCGGGCAAAAGCCGCCCGCGTATCCAAAGCGTCTGCTGGCGGCGCGGTGCCTCTGGTTTGCGGTTCTGCCGCTCTGCTTCTGCCTGATGCGGCCCGCGCGGCCTTCCGGGCTGGAGGTGGTATGTCTGGACGTCGGGCAGGGAGACGGAGGCCTGCTGCGTTTTCCGGACGGAAACGTGTGCCTGGTGGACGGCGGCAGCAGCTCGGAGCTCGGACTGTGGGATTACCGGATCAGCCAGACGCTGAAATATTACGGGATCGGGAAGATCGGCTGGTGGTTTGTATCCCACTCCGATCAGGATCACATAAGCGGACTGCGCGAATATCTTGAGGAATACGAGGTGAATCTGGCCGGGGAGAATGTGCACGGGATCACGCTGGAGCATCTGGTGCTTCCTATTACAAAAGGGGAGGATGAAACTCTGGCGCAGCTGCGGCGGACTGCCATGGAAAAGGGGATTCAGGTTCACGCGGCACAGTGCGAAGATGAGGTGCGGGACAGCAAAGCCGGCTGGTCTCTCGAATGTCTCGCGCCGGACGCGTCCGCACTGACGGGGGATGTCAATCAGGATTCTCTGGTACTGCTTCTGCGGTACGGAACATTCCGGATGCTGTTTACGGGGGATCTTGAGGGTCAGGGTGAGAAACAGCTGGCTTTATCCGGGAGAGACCTCTCGGCTGATGTCCTGAAGGCAGGGCACCACGGCTCAAAAAACGCTTCCTCCGCGCTGTTTCTGGAGCAGGTCCGGCCGCGCCTTTCCGTGGTTTCCCGCGGGATTGACAACCGCTACGGACATCCTGCGCCGGAGACGCTGGCCAGACTGGAGCAGGCCGGCAGCAAGGTGCTGGATACGGCGCTGCACGGGGCGGTCATTCTTGAGACGGACGGGACGGGATACAGGGCGCGTCCGGTTCGGTATGGAGACGGACTTTCACAGTAAACTCCCATGCCCGCGCACCTGGCACCACCATAAATGAAACACAGCAGGCGGGAGTTATTGCTCATTTCAA
>CANRGB010000152.1 GCA_947630005.1 uncultured Lachnospiraceae bacterium | reverse complement strand
GGCCGCTGGAGGCCCTTGCAGAAAAAGGGGAACTGATGAGCTATTCACACCGAGGCTTCTGGCAGTGCATGGACACAAAACGGGAAAAAGACAAACTGGAAAGACTGTGGGCCGCGGGAGCGGCTCCCTGGAAGACGTGGGAAGACTGATGAAACCGGATCTGAGTTTTTATAAGGGAAAGCGTATATTTATCACAGGGCATACAGGATTTAAAGGGACATGGCTGTGCCGGATGCTTGTGAACGCGGGCGCAGAGGTGACCGGATATTCCCTCAAGGGGGGAGGAAAGCCGGATCTGTTTGAACTGTGCGGGATGCCGGACAGGATCCGCCACAATACGGGCGATATCCGCGACCGCGCCGCGCTGAAAAAGGCGTTTGACGAGGCGCAGCCGGAGATTGTCGTGCATCTGGCGGCACAGCCGATCGTGCGGAGCAGCTACCGGGATCCGGCGTACACGTATGAGACAAATGTGATGGGGACGGTCAATCTTCTGGAATGTGTACGGACCGGCTCCGGCGTGAAGTCCTTTCTGAATGTGACGACGGATAAGGTATACCGGAACAGGGAGTGGGCGTGGGGCTACAGGGAAAATGAAGAGCTGGACGGCTATGATCCGTATTCGAACTCCAAGTCCTGCTCGGAGCTGGTGACCGCAAGCTATAAGAGATGTTTTCTTGAGGAAAAGCGTATGGCGGTTTCTACGGCGCGTGCGGGAAATGTGATCGGCGGCGGTGATTTTGCCCCGGACCGCATTATTCCGGACTGTGTCCGGGCGGCGTCGGAGAAGAAGACGCTCATCGTGCGCAGTCCGTTTTCCGTGAGGCCGTATCAGCACGTGCTTGAGCCGCTTTGCGCGTATCTGATGATTGCCGCCGCGCAGTATGAGGACGGCAGGTATGCCGGAAACTACAATGTCGGTCCGGATGAGGAGGACTGTCTCTGCACAGGAGAGCTGGCCGATCTGTTTGCAAAATACTGGGGCGGGGACTTTCAGTGGACGGGCGGCTGCTTTGAAGGACCTCACGAGGCGAATTTTCTGAAGCTGGACTGCGCAAGGCTGCGTTCGGTCTTTGGATGGAAGCCGCGCTGGAATCTGGAGCAGGCCGTAAAAAAGACGGTGGAGTGGTACCAGTGCTGGCTGGACGGCGGGGATACGGGAGCCTGCATGGATCTTCAGACGGAGGAATTTCTGCGGGGAGACAAGGATTAAAACGGCAGACTGCCGCTGTGGATGGATGGAGAGATATGAGCGAGTGGAAGAATGAGGCAGAGGCGCGCGGACAGATAAAGGAAATGGTGGCCAGGTATTATCATGAATTTATCGAGAAAAAAGAAGATACGTTTGTTCCGGGAGATTACATCAGTTATTCCTCCCGGGTTTTTGACGAAAAGGAGATGTGCAGCCTGACGGACGCGGCTCTGGATTTCTGGCTGACGGCGGGCAAGATCATCGAATGGATGGAGGCGATGGGCTACATCTCGCCCTTCGAGGGCGCCAAGGCGCGCAGCGTAAAGATCACGCAGGAAGAGTTTGAAGAAAAATTCGCCGCGTGGATCGGCGTTAAATACGCGCATCTTGTGAACAGCGGTTCTTCCGCGAATCTGATCGCGTTTATGGCCCTGACGTCCCCGGAGCTGGGCAAAAGGCGGATCCGGCGCGGCGACGAGGTGATCACGGTCGCCTGCGGGTTTCCCACCACAGTGGCGCCCGTGATCCAGTGCGGCGCGGTTCCGGTATTTGTGGACATCTCTCTTCCGCAGTATAACATCGATGTGAGCAGGCTGGAGCTGGCAAGAAGTGAGAGAACAAAAGCGGTCATGATCGCGCACACGATGGGGAATCCGTTCGATCTGTCGGCCGTAAAAAAGTTCTGCAGGGAACATGAGCTGTGGCTGATCGAGGATAACTGCGATTCTCTTGGATCGCAGTATACGATGGACGGAGTGACAAAGTACACAGGCGCCTGGGGGGACATCGGGACGAGCAGTTTTTATCCCCCGCATCATATCACGATGGGGGAGGGAGGCTGTGTCTATACGAACAATCCGCTCCTGCACAGGCTGATCCTGTCCTTCCGCGACTGGGGGCGTGCATGTACCTGTCCGCCCGGCCAGGACAATTCCTGCGGCCATCGTTTTGATTACCAGTATGGAGAGCTGCCGCGCGGGTACGATCATAAATATGTTTACAGCCACTTCGGATATAATCTGAAGGCGACGGATCTGCAGGCGGCAGTCGGTGTGGAACAGTTAAAGAAGCTTCCTTCTTTCATTGAACGCCGCCGCCGCAACTGGGACCGCCTGCATAAGGCCCTGGAATGTGTGCAGGATAAGCTCTGGCTGCCGGAGGCGGCCCCGCACAGCCGTCCGTCCTGGTTCGGTTTTCTGATGTCGGTGAGACCGGACAGCGGACTGCAGCGCGATCAGGTGACGCGGTACCTGGAGCAGCATAAGATCCAGACCAGGCTGCTGTTCGGCGGAAATCTGATCCGACAGCCCTGTTTCTGCACATCGGACCACGCGGAAGCCTTCCGGGTGGCCGGAGGTCTGGAGACAACGGAGTTTGTGATGAATGCTTCCTTCTGGATCGGTGTGTATCCGGGTATGACAGATGAGCGGATCGATTATATGGCCGAGGTCCTGAAAGAAGCGGTAAACCGGTAAATTTTCATGCCCCGCGGGCGGGGCGTGCTGTGAAGGCCCGGCGAAACGCCGAGGCGCTGTCATGGAAGAAAGGATTGTTGCGGATGAGGCAGAGACTGGCGGATTATGTGGCGGACTTTCTGGTCCGGCACGGCGTGACGGATGTGTTTTCCGTGGTCGGCGGCGGAGCCATGCATCTGAACGACGCGCTGGGACACAAAGAGGAGCTGAAGGTTACTTATCAGCATCACGAGCAGGCCTGCGCCATGGCGGCGGAGGCCTATGCGCGTCTTGAAAACCGGATCGCGGCGGTGTGTGTGACGACCGGACCGGGAGGGACCAACGCCATGACCGGCGTGCTTTGCGGATGGCTGGATTCTATTCCGATGTTTGTGATCAGCGGTCAGGTTCGGTACGATACGACCGCGAGATACGCGCTCGCTTATACGGGAACGCCGCTGCGCGCTGTGGGGGATCAGGAGTACGACATTGTGAAATCTGCCGCCCCCATGACGAAGTACGCGGTGATGATTGAAGATCCAGGCCAGATCCGCTATGCGCTGGAGAAGGGCTGGCATCTGGCGGTTACAGGCAGGCCGGGGCCGGTGTGGATCGATATTCCGGTCAATTTTCAGGGCAGCTTTATAGAGACGGAGGAGCTGGAAGGGTACGATCCGGCAAAAGAGGGGGAAAGCCTGCCCCCGCCTCCGCAGGACGCGGTGATCCGTTCAATTATTCAGAAAATAAAACAGGCAAAGCGGCCGGTTTTCTATGCCGGTTACGGGATACGGCTCTCCGGCGGCTATGACTGGTTCCGTCTGGCGGCCGAAAAGCTGAACATTCCGGTCGTGACCTACTGGAATGCGGTGGATCTGATCGAGACAGAACATCCGCTGTACTGCGGGCGTGCGGGCAACATGGGGGACCGTCCGGGCAACTGGGCGGTTCAGAACGCGGATCTGATTCTTGCGGTGGGAACGCGCATCTCCATACGGCAGGTCGGCTACAACTGGAAGACCTGGGCGCGCGCGGCCGAAGTGATCATGGTGGATATCGATCCGGGCGAGATGAAAAAACCGACGATTCATGTGGATCTGCCGGTCTGGGCGGACGCCGCGGATTTCCTGAAAGCTCTGGTCCGGGAAGCGGCGGACGCCGCCCCGGTATTTTCGGGGGAAGACTGGCTTTTGGCCTGCAGACGATGGAAAAAGGAATATCCGGTTGTTCTGCCGCGCCACTGGGAGGAGAGCGGCGAGGGGGCAAACGTCTATGCTTTCCTGCATTATCTGAGCAGCCGCCTGCCGGAGAACAGCCTGACGGCGGTATCCAACGGAGCCTGTTGTGTCGCGGGCAGCCAGGCGTATGTGATCAAAAAAGGAAGCCGTCTGATCAACAACAGCGGGACGGCCAGCATGGGATACGGCCTGCCTGCGGCTATTGGCGTCTGCATCGGAAGCGGGAGAAGGGATACGATCTGTCTGGAAGGCGACGGCAGTATCATGATGAATCTGCAGGAGCTGCAGACTGTCATTACCAACCGGCTCCCCATCCGGATCTTTCTGATCAATAACGGGGGATATCATTCGATCCGCCTGACGCAGTCCAATCTGTTTGGTGAGCACAGCAAAGTCGGGATCGGACCGGAATCCGGAGATCTCGGGTTCCCCCGGTTCCGGAAGATAGCGGAGGCTTTCGGCTATCGGTATCTTGGAGCCGGCAGCAACGCGGAGATGATGGCAGCCGTCGATGAGGCTCTGCAGGAGAGCGGACCGGTATTCTGCGAGATCTTCACGGATACGAAGCAGGCCTGGGAACCGAAGAACAGCGCGAGGCGTCTGCCTGACGGAACGCTGGTCAGCATGCCGCTGGAGGATCTGGATCCGTTTCTTCCCCGGGAAGAACTGAGGAAAAACATGTACATTCCTCTTGTCGGCGAAGAGTGAGGGAGGGACCGGAATTTGAGAAAGGCAGTGATTACAGGTCCTACCGGCGTGATCGGGAACGCTCTCATAGAACAGTGCCTGAGGCAGAGTGTGCAGGTGGCGGCCGTCTGCCGGAAGGGGTCTTTGAGAGCGGCGGAGCTTCCGTCTTCCGATCTGCTTCGAGTGGTTTTCTGTGACCTGAGTGAGCTAGCCCGTCTGCCGGACCTTCTCGGTGAGAAAGACTGGGATACCTTCTTTCATCTGGGCTGGGACGGGACCTTCGGGGGAAGCCGGGAGGACATGGAGGGCCAGATCGGCAACATCCGGTATACGGTGGACGCCGTCCATGCGGCGAAGGCGCTCGGCTGCAGAAGATTTGTCGGAGCGGGCTCGCAGGCGGAGTACGGCCCCAAAAAAGAGAAGCTGAGGCCGGATACCCCGGCGTTTCCGGTTACCGGGTACGGAATGGCAAAGCTCTGTGCCGGCCAGATGAGCAGGAAGGTGTGCGGGCAGCTGGGAATGATCCATGTCTGGCCCAGGATTCTGAGCGTGTACGGACCGCATGACCGCAGGGATACCATGATCATGTCAGCGATCCGGAAGCTGCTTTGCCAGGAAGAGGTGGCTCTCACGAAGGGGGAGCAGATCTGGGATTACCTGTATGCCGCGGATGCGGGAAGGGCGCTGTACCTGCTGGGAGAAAAAGGAATCCATGGGAAGGTTTATCCGCTGGGAAGCGGAGAGGCCAGGCCGCTGGCAGAGTACGTAAAACAGCTGAGAGATTCCATCGATCCGGACCGGGAGATCGGATTCGGGAAGATCGACTATGCGCCGGGACAGGTGATGTATCTGAGCGCGGATCTTTCGGAGCTTACGAAGGATACCGGGTTCGTGCCGGACTTCCCGTTTGAAGAGGGAATCCGAAGGACGATCGGATGGTGTCTGAAAAATATGCAGGAAGGAGTCAGTTGAGAAATGAAAAAGAAGATCAGTGTCGTGATCCCCTGCTATAACGAAGTGGAAAATGTGGTCCCGATCAGCGGCACGGTTGTGGAGATACTTGACCGGGAACTTCCGCAGTATGATTATGAGCTGATATTCATTGACAACGCTTCCACGGACGGCACAAGGGACAGGCTGGAAGAACTGTGCGCAGAAAACAGAAAGATAAAAGCGATCTTCAATGTGACAAACTTCGGGCAGTTTAACTCTCCTTTTTACGCGATGTGCCAGTCCTCCGGGGACTGTACCATAACCATGTGCTGCGATTTCCAGGATCCCCCGGAGATGATCCCGCGCTTTGTGGAGGAGTGGGAAAAGGGACACCGCATTGTCAGCGGCGTCAAGACGTCCAGCAGGGAAAATCCTGTGATCTATGCCATGCGCACGGCG